>NZ_JAPDDT010000019.1 GCF_025950235.1 Luteolibacter arcticus
TGGTCGAAATCCATCATCGGACGAGGTATGTGAAACAGCCCAAATCCGCCTTAAGTTAGCGCCATTCGGGTCAGTCCTGAATGGCACGGGATTAAGGCCGGTTACGCCGCTTGGATTCACTGGGCGCGCGGAATTCATTTCCCCTGGAAGACCCGGCGAACCTACCGTCCAGGCGGAATAAATTCCGCGTTCCCAGTGTGCCGTGGCGCTCCGATAACAGGCTTAATCCCGTGCCATTCGGGTCAGTCCTCGCATGCCAACATTCCCTCGTCCCGGACTTTGGCCAACCAAATCTTGTCTCGATGCGGGGACTGACCCGATTGGTGACCCCGAAAACGAGAAAATGAGAGCCGGCAGTTGATCATTACAGAGGATTCTCCCAAGTAGAGAAGCCTCCCTCCTTAATCCTCTCCGAAATACGCGACACAATTTTCAGACGATCTACTATTTTTTGATACCTCTCAGGAGCCCCGCCCAAGCCTGAAACAGCGATCCATGCGCAAATCGACCCTCCAAATGGATATCTAGCCATATGAAAGAATTCCTTTTCAATGTCATTTTCCAATACTGTAATTTTCATTCCACCTAACGGCAATCCATTTGAACCAAATATTACCGAGCATAAACTCCCCACCTCCGCCGCAAGTAATGAATTTTCATTTAACGAGTAATACCATACATTTGGATAAACCACCCGACCAAATAATCTCGTCGGAAGAAAACCTGTCACCCACCCCCAAGGGCGCCACCTAGTCGGATCATAGAGATTTTTCATTGTGTGAAATAGATCACCTAACGGACCTTATTCCAAGTGTGAAATGCATGCCATGTGGTCAGGACGCGCATTTCAACAACGCCTCCAGCTTCTTCATCACTCGGACCTTTGAAACGCCCTTCCCGAATAAAGCCACGAGCCGGCTCACCGAGCGGGGGTGCCCCACCGCCTGCCGGTGCGTTGGGGTCAGTCCTCGCATTGAAACACTCCTCGCCCCGGACACCTGACCCCATCTAGTTGCTCAATGTCCCGTTTGGAACCCTAGGCCACTCCGGCGTCGAGCCCTTCCCGGCCGCTTGGAGCAGGGTGCCGGTCCTTCGCCTGCTCGGCACTTCCACCTTTCACGCGGAGCATCACGAGCATCCGAAGTACAACTTCGGCTTCTACACGCTGCTGTGGGACCGGCTGTTCGGCACGCTGGATCCCGACTACGAGCGGCGCTTCCGGCAAGAGGATGCCGGTTGATCGGCGACGACCGCGCATTGCCAGCCGCGGGAACGGCTGAAACACTCCGCCCATGCAGCGCGTGGCGGTCATCAATGTGGTCGGGCTTTCCCCTTCCCTGCTCGGGTCTTCGACGCCGCGGCTGAAGGCGTTTGCTGACAAGCATGGCTTGCAGGCCTTCCGCCCCGCGTTCCCCGCCGTCACCTGCACCGCCCAGTCATCGATGCTCACCGGCACCTGCCCGCGCGAGCATGGGATCGTGGCCAATGGCTGGTACGATCGCGAAAGCGCCGAGGTGCGATTCTGGAAGCAGAGCAATTACCTCGTCCGCGGTGAAAAGGTCTGGGAGCACCTGCGTCGCAAGCACCCGGGCTTCACCTGCGCGAAGCTCTTCTGGTGGTACAACATGTATTCCAGCGCGGACATCTCCATCACCCCGCGCCCGCTTTACCCGGCCGACGGGCGGAAGGTCTTCGACATCCACACCCAGCCCATGGACCTGCGCGAGCGGATCAAGGCGGACCTCGGCGCATTCCCCTTCCCGTCCTTCTGGGGACCGGCCGCGGGCATCCCGTGCTCGGAGTGGATCGCCGCCTCCGCCCGCTGGGTGGAGGAGCGGGAGAAGCCGACGCTGAGCCTGATCTACCTACCGCACCTCGACTACTGCCTGCAAAAATTCGGCCCCGGGGCACCGGAGATCGAGCCCGAGCTCCAGGCCATCGACCGCGTAGCGGGCGAGCTGATCGCCTTCCTCGAAGGCAGCGGCATCAAGGTGCTGGTCGTTTCCGAATACGGCATCTCAAAGGTCACGCGACCCATCCACCTCAATCGCCTCTTCCGCCAAAAGGGCTGGCTCCAGATCAAGGAAGAGCTTGGCCGCGAGACGCTCGATGCCGGCGGCTCGCAGGTCTTCGCCGTGGCCGATCACCAGATGGCCCACGTTTACGTCAATGACCGCTCGCTGCTGCGGCAGGTGCGGAGTCTGTTAGAAGAAACCGCCGGCATCGATGAAGTCCGCACCGCCGGCGAGATGTGGGGCAGCGGTATCGGCGCGGAGCGGGCCGGTGACCTCATCGCGATCTCTGCAGCGGACGCGTGGTTCACCTATTACTATTGGAACAACGACGCGAAAGCACCCGACTTTGCCCGCTGCGTCGATATCCACCGCAAGCCCGGCTACGATCCCGCCGAGCTGTTCATCGACCCCGCCATCGCGAACCCGAAGTGGCAGATCGGCAAGTTTCTCCTCAAGAAGAAGCTCGGCCTGCGGGGCCTGTTAGAAGTGATCCCGCTCGATGCCTCGCTGGTGAAAGGCTCCCACGGCCGCGATGTGGTGGAGAACGGCGAAAAGCCTCTACTCCTCGGCTCGCCGGTGCCGGTGAGCAGCGCGGAGGAGGTCTTCGGGGCGATCGTCGCGGCGGTGGACGGCCCCTGAACTTTGCGGCACAAAGTTTATTCTTGTAACGAAGCATCCGTTCGCATCGAATTACCCGCGTGAAGTCGCTCCTTCCCGCCGGTGTTCTACTTCTGTCAGTGGCAGGCATCGTCGCCTATGCCATCACAGCGGTCACGGCCGAGGCGAATCTCCGGACCGGCACCGCGGCCAAGACACCGATGGAGGCTATCAAAAAGAGCGTGTCGATGATCCGGACGGACCGCCGCTTGCGCGATGAACTCGGCAAGCGCCTCGTCCCCGCAAGCCCCTGGAAACTCGACGACGATCCGGTGGCCGGACAATTGCCGGCGCGGGCCCGATGAACCACCCATCACGAAAAGTCTCATGCGCGATTCCGAGAAACCACTGAAGGTCATTTCCGGCATCGTGTCGGCGCTAATGGTGGTCTCGGCGCTGATTTTCTTCATCTTCTCCATGGGCAAACCCAAGGAAGCGGAAGCCGTTTTGGAATACTCGGCACCACCCGGTTTCAATCCCTCCGAATTGACAACCGTGCTCGACGGACTCCGCAGGGATCAAGCGTTTCTCGCGGAAGTCGCCATCCGCAGCGGATTCGCCAAGGTATCGGAACCGGAGTTCGATCGTTTGGCCGCGGGAATGGCCAGCCGGATGACTCTTGAACCGATTTGGAAGGAATCCGGCATCTCCAGTCGGTTCATCCATCGGAAGCCCGCAGCCGCCTTAAATGTCGCCAACGCAATTGCTGCAGTCGCCAAAGAGAACCTTGAGGCGCAGCAGCAAAAACTGGCGATGGAAATTCTCTCTCAGGAAGATGCCGTGGAGGACAAACGAAAGCTTCTCGCGCAGATTCACCGGATCGAAGCTCTCAGAGCGAGTGATCCTCAATTCGAAGCAAAGTCGAATCCCGTGGGTGGATGGTCCGGCTGTGGGTCATTTGTGGATGCCAAGGGCGATTACGAGAGCGCGACCCGAAAGCTTAATCAACTCAAGGAGGCCAAGCCTGTCTTTTTCATTGGATCGATCCGCGCGGCGAAACCGACGAGCGACTAGTGCGCTTCTCCGGCCCGCCGGATGGCCTCATCCAACACCCGATGGGAGGCGACAATCGCAGCCTCTCGCATCGGAACCTCGCGGAGACGTTCCCTCACGAGATCCGGCACCAAGCGACCGGTCTCAAACAGCAGCACCAGCAACTCGATGTCCTTCGGCCTACCCGCCTGGCATTTCGCGGCGGCCATGTCGTGGGGATCGAGACAAAGTGCCCGCTCAACGCCGGGCACAGGGACCAATCGGTCCTCCCACCCCTTCGGAAACTGCTCGAAGACTACAGGCCGGATGATGTCGGCGTAGTAGCCGAAGTGAATGTGAAAGTCTTCATTCTTCCCGAGGGTCACATGGAGCAAGTGCGCCATCTCGTCATCCCACGGCTCCGGAACAAAGTTCGCGTCAAAAGTCTTGGAAAGCGGCCCGCCGTAGTCATCTCCCAATTCGGGAAAGGTCGCCAAAAGCGACGCCGAGCCAAACACGACGAGACGCTTGGTCTCGGCGAGGCCATTCGCAGCTCGCGCCAAATGCTTCAGTGAGTCCAGACGCATGTAAACCGGCGGCGTTCCTCCTTGTCCAGCACCCCTGGAAACGGAGTGCAGCTCTTCAAATAGCGCGCATATTCCCCGTCTTCCCGCAGGAAGGCCAGCAACTCCGCGAATCCCTCCGCCGACGCCTGCGCCCGCTCGATCAGTTCCCGCCACTCGATCAGCGGCCGGACGTCGCCCAGTCGGTCCATCTTGATCCAGCGCTCGATATTCCGCAGCGGGATCTCCAGCAGTTCCGGCTGCCGCTCGATCTTGTCCGCGGTATAGAGCCAGCTCTCGTGGATGAGCGGGTTCAGCCAGACGTAATCTTCCGGAATCACGGGAACAGCCTAGCAGCCGCCCGGCGGTCCCGCAAGCCGTCCTCCGGGGCACGCCGTCTGCTCGTCTGCTTTACGGTTGCGCTCTCCCGGACAGCTTCCTAGCGTTCGCTCCGGTTTTCCAACCTGAGCACTTTCCCATGAAATTCCGCCATTTCGCCCTCCCGTTCGCCGCCCTCTCCCTCGCCGCCGCGGTCGGCCTTTCTTCCTGCAAGGGCAAGAAAGAGGACGAAAACACCATCGTCATCGGCGAGGTCGCGTCCCTGACCGGCGGCACCGCCAACTTCGGCCAATCCTCCCACAATGGCACCCAAATGGCCGTGGACGAGATCAACGCCGCGGGCGGATTGCTCGGCAAACAGATCTCGCTCGTCACCGAGGATGATCAGTCGAAGAACGGCGAAGCCGGCATCGTCGCGAAGAAGCTCATTTCCCGCTCCAAGATCAAGGCGCTCCTGGGCGAGGTCTCCTCCAGCAAATCGCTGGAAATGGCCCCGATCGCACAGGCGGCCGGCGTGCCGATGATCTCCCCCGCATCCACCAATGCCAAGGTAACGGAGGCCGGCGACTACGTCTTCCGGATCTGCTTCATCGATCCCTTCCAAGGGACGGTCGGCTCCATCTTCTCGCTCTCGAAGGGCTGGAAAAAAGTCGCCATCCTCACCGACAGCAAGGAGGACTACAGCGTCGGCCTCAGCGATGCCTTCCGGAAGCACTTCTCGACCAATGGCGGCACCGTCGTCGCCGAGCAGAGCTACGGCAAGGGCGATAAGGACTTCAAGGCCCAGCTCACCGCCATCAAGGGTGCCGCGCCGGACGCCATTTTCGCCTCCGGCTACTACAATGAGGTCGCCCTCATCGCCGTGCAGGCCCGCGAGCTCGGCATCACCGTCCCGCTGGTCGGCGGCGATGGCTGGGACGGCCCCTCGCTGCTCGAGGTGGGCGGCAAGGCCATGGAAGGCTGCTACTACTCGAACCACTTCTCCAATGAGGACAAGTCTCCGGCCATCCAGGAATTCGTGAAGAAGTATGAGGCCAAGCACGGCACCAAGCCGGATGCGATGGCCGCGCTCGGCTATGACTCCGCCATGATCCTCTTCGACTCCATCAAGCGCGCCAACTCCGTGGAAGGCCCCGCCCTGCGCGACGCGATTGCGGCCACGAAGGACTACAGCGGCATCACCGGCAAAATCACGCTGGACGCCCAGCGCAATGCCAAGAAGCCGGCAGTCATCCTCACCGTCAAGGACGGCAAGGTGGTTTACACGGAGACGATCGCCCCCTGAGACGACGCCCGCCCGTAGTAACACCTCCAACCCTTCCGCCTCACCTTGGAGCAGTTCGTCCAGCAACTCCTCAACGGCCTGTTCCAAGGCTCCATCTATGCCCTCATCGCGCTGGGCTACACGATGGTCTACGGCGTCCTGCGCTTCATCAATTTCGCCCACGGCGATGTCTTCATGCTGGGGGCCTTCACCGCCTTCGGCTTGCACAAGCTGCTCGCCGGCACCTTGGCCGCGCTGCCATGGCCGGTGAGCCTGGTGATCATCCTGCTCGCCTCGATGGCGCTCTGCGCCGCGCTCGGCATCCTCATCGAGTTCCTCGCCTACCGCCCGTTGCGCAATCGCCCGCGGCTGAATGTGCTCATCACCGCGATCGGCGTCTCGCTCTTCATTGAGTACACCGGCCAGCTTGCCTTCGGCGCCGACCAGCGTCCGTTCCCGGAGCTGATCCCGCGAACCGCCATCGCCAGTACCGGCGGCCTCACGATTTCCGTCGCCCAGGTCATCGTGCTCGTCACCACGCTGCTGCTGCTATTCGGCCTGCGGATGATCGTGATGAAGACGAAGATGGGTCTCGCCATGCGGGCGCTATCGCTCAACCCCACCGCCTCTACGCTGATGGGCGTGAACAACAGCGTGGTCATATCCTTCACCTTTGGCCTCGGCTCCGCGCTCGCGGCGGCAGGCGGCATTCTCTACGCCTCGCTCTATCCCAGCATCGAGCCCTTCATGGGCATCCAGCCCGGCCTGAAGGCCTTCATTGCCGCGGTGCTCGGCGGCATCGGGAATATCCCCGGCGCGGCCCTCGGCGGCCTCATCATCGGCATCACCGAGACGCTCGTGAAGGGCTACGGACAGTACATTGGCATCAAGCCCGGCTACTCGGAAGGCGTCGCTTTCGTCATCCTCATCCTGATCCTCGTCTTCAAGCCGTCCGGCCTGCTTGGAAAGGTCGAGCGTGAGAAAGTCTAACGGACCATGAAGCGCTACACAGCCCAGATCGCTCTCATTGTCGCCCTTGCTGTCAGCATGGGGATTTCCTTCGCGTCCGATTCGATGGACGCCTACTACCTCGACATCGCGCTGAACGTGGGGATCAACATCATCCTCGCCGTTAGCCTGAATCTGGTGAATGGCCACACCGGCCAATTCTCGCTCGGCCACGCCGCCTTCATGGCAGTGGGTGCCTATGGGGCGTCGATCTTCACACTGGAAGCCAGCCAGAAACTCATCCCGCTGTTAGGCGGCCCCAGCGCCTTTGCCAACGGCACCGCCTTTTGCATCGCGCTGGTCCTCGGCGGCCTCTGTGCCGCGATCTGCGGCTGGCTCGTCGGCATGCCCTCGCTGCGCTTGCGCGGCGACTATCTTGCAATCGTCACCCTCGGCTTCAATGAAATCGTCCGCGTGATCCTGCAGAATACCGACAGCGAAGGCCCCTTCGGCGGCCCGCTCGGTTTGAAAGGCATCCCGCCGCACACCACCTTCTTCTGGGTCTTCGCCTTCGCCGCCGTCTGCATCTACGTCGTCGCCTCGATGGTGAATTCCACCTATGGCCGCGGCTTCCTCGCCGTGCGCGATGACGAGGTCGCCGCCGGTTCCATGGGCATCAATACCGTCCGCTACAAGGTCACCGCGTTCGTCACCGGATCGTTCTTCGCCGGTCTCGCCGGTGGCCTGTATGCCCACCTGCGCACCACCATTTCTCCCAGCGGCTTCGATTTCCTGAAGTCCTTCGACATCGTCGTCATCGTCATCCTCGGCGGCATGGGCAGCACCGCGGGCGTCATCGCCGCGGCCATCCTGCTCACCGTGCTGAATGAGTTCCTGCGCGACTTCGAGCAGTATCGCATGATCATCTTCTCGCTGCTGCTGATCATCATGATGATCGTCCGTCCGCAGGGGCTGCTGCCGTCGCTACCGTTCTTCAACCGGAAAAAATCCGCATGAGCGCCGGCCTCGAACTCAAGGATGTGACGATCCGTTTCGGCGGCCTGAAGGCCGTCGGGGACCTGAGCTTCAGCGTGGCTCCCGGCGAACTCGTCGGACTCATCGGCCCGAATGGGGCAGGGAAAACCACCGTCTTCAACCTGATCACCGGCGTCTATACGCCCACCTCCGGCCAGATCCATTTCGAAGGCACACCGGTCCCCGGCAAGAAGCCGCACGAGATCACCCGCATGGGCATCGCGCGCACCTTCCAGAATATCCGCCTCTTCTCATCCCTCAGCGTGCTCGACAACGTCCGTGCCGCGATGATGACCCACCTCAAGCGCGGCATCATTCACTCGCTCAGCCGCGGCCCGGTCTATCACCGCGAAGAAGCCGCGATCGAAAAGGATGCCATCGAACTCCTCGACATCTTCGGCCTCGCCAACCGATGCGATGCGAACTCGAAGAGCCTGAACTACGGCGACCAACGCCGCCTCGAGATCGTCCGCGCGCTCGCGACCAAGCCGAAGCTGTTGCTCCTCGACGAACCCGCCGCCGGCATGAACCCGTCCGAGAAGGACGACCTCATGCAGCTCATCCGCTTCATCAAGGAGCGCTACAACCTCGCCGTGCTGCTCGTGGAGCACGACATGAAGGTCGTCATGGGCATCTGCCAGCGCATCGCGGTCATCGAATACGGCTGCAAGATCGCCGAAGGCACGCCGAAGGAAATCCAATGCGATCCAAGGGTGATCGAAGCCTACCTCGGCGTGACAGTTGAGAGTTGATGGTTGAGTGTTGAGAGCAAAGGCAAAGAACTGCAAACCGACGAAAGCCATGTTTGGATTCGAGAAACTTGAGGTCTGGCAGAAAGCCATTGAGTTCGCGGACTTGGTTTACTCAGCCACGCGACAGTTCCCGGCGGATGAGCGGTTTGGCCTGACCAATCAAATGCGTCGGGCCGCCGTGTCGATTTCGTCGAATATCGCGGAAGGAAGCGGCCGGATTTCGCGAAAGGACTTCGCCCGCTTCATCGAGATCGCGACCGGCTCGCTCTACGAGGTCATCTCACAGTCCCACGTCGGAAAGAATCAGGGCTTTCTTTCCCCTGATGATTTCAGTCTCCTCTACAGTGCTGCGGAAGAACAAAGCCGGATGCTGAGCGGCCTTCGGCGCGCTTTGCTGGAAGACGCGTAACCGAGAGCTTCTTTCTCTCAACTCTCAACTCTCAACCATCAACTCTCAACCGCCTTGCTCGAAGTAAAAGACCTGTATGTTTCCTATGGCGCGATCAAAGCGCTCCACGGGGTCTCTCTGAACGTCCCCAAGGGAAGCATCGTCACTTTGATTGGAGCGAACGGCGCAGGCAAATCAACTACCCTTCGCGCGTTGTCCGGCCTCGTGAAATCGACCGGCTCGATCACTTACGAAGGCCAGCAAATCGGCGGACTCGCCCCGCACAAGATCGTTTCCCGCAGCCTCTGCCACGTGCCTGAGGGCCGCATGGTCTTCGCCAATCTCACGGTGAAGGAAAACCTCGCGATGGGCGCTTACTTACAGCGCGACAAGGGATGGATCGCGAAGCAGACGGACTACGTCTTCCACCTCTTCCCCCGCCTCAAGGAGCGTGAGAATCAGGCGGCCGGTACCATGTCCGGAGGTGAGCAGCAGATGCTGGCGATCGGCCGGGCGCTGCTGAGCAATCCGAAGTTCCTGATGCTGGACGAGCCGTCGCTGGGCATCGCCCCGCTGCTGGTGAAGTCGATCTTCGAACGCATCGTCGAGATCAACCGCGAGCAAGGCCTCACCATCCTGCTGGTGGAACAAAACGCCAACCTAGCGCTCGACGTTTCCAGCTACGGCTACGTGCTTGAGACCGGCAAGATCCTGCTCGAAGGTCCGTCCGCCGAGCTGAAAGCGAATCCCAAGGTTCAGGAAGCGTATCTCGGTGCCTGACCGTAAGGAGTGTCGACATTCTGTCGACACGGCGTGGACAGAATGTCCTCGCTCCTTGAATCCCACTCGCCATGAAAATCTTCACCGACCTCTCGACCACGCCGGAGCTCATCGACTACCTCCGGCAAGGCATCGCACCCCATGAGCTGCTGCTGCCATCCCAAGGCGGCGCTTCCGTGCTGGCCGACGTGCCGACCGACCCGCTGATGCAAGACGCGGACATTGTGCTCGGCCAACCGCGCGTCGATGCCGTGCTCTCCTCGGCGAAGCTGAAGTGGCTGCAAGTCAGCACCGCGGGCTATACGCGCTACGACACCACCGATTTCCGCGCCGCGGTGAAGGAGAAAGGCATTGCAGTCTCCAATAGCTCCCACGTTTACGATGATCCCTGCGCCGAACATGTGCTGGCCTTCATGTTGGCGAATGCTCGCCAATTCCCGCGGGCTCTGAAGTCCCGCTGCGCGAACGGTTCGCCGGAATGGAACGAGTTGCGCCGGGACAGCAAGCTGCTGCAAGGCCAGTCGCTGCTCATCATCGGCTACGGCGCCATCGCCGAGCGGGTGATCGAGCTGTTGGGACCGTTTCGCATGGACATCACCGCCATGCGCCGCACCCCACGCGGCGATGAGAAAGTGAAGATCGTCACGCCCGATGAAGTCGCCGCCGCCTTGGGCAAAGCCGACCACGTCATCAACATCCTGCCGGACAATGCGGAGTCGCTGCGCTGGTTCAATGCCACACGCTTCACCCAGATGAAGCCTGGCGCGATCTACTACAACATCGGCCGCGGCACCACCACCCATCAAGACGACCTCGCCGCCGCCCTGAAGTCCGGCCACCTCGGAGCCGCGTGGCTCGATGTCACCGACCCCGAGCCGCTGCCGGATGAACACGTGCTGTGGACTTGCGAGAATTGCCACATCACGCCGCACACCGCCGGCGGGCAATTCGACGAAGCGCGGGTGCTGATCCGCCATTTCCTGGAAAACCTCGCCCGCTACGAGAAGGGCGAGAAGCTGGTGAACCGGATCATGTGAAAATCACTGGGAACGCGGAATTTATTCCGCCTGTCGAGATCACAGGCTTGTCGGGAGGAGCGACTGACCCCGGAAGCGCCGGTCTTCAGAGCGGCCCGAGTGGTCCTTGGCTGCCCACCTCGTCATCCGCTCTCCCTATCCCTCGTCCGGCAGGCTTTTGAGGGACCGTTCCTGCCGGTCTGAAGACCGGCGCTCCCGGGCAAGCTGGCCAGCACGCCTTGCATGGAATGGAGTTGTCGAAACGCGGCTTCTTCCCTCAACTGCCATGGTTGGATCCGGAAACGTTTCCGACGATCCAAAGTGACCGACGTTCATGGGAAAGAAGAAGTCCACCGCCAAGAAAGCCAAACCCGTCCTCTGGCAGAAGCTGGCCGATCATTTCGACACCGATCCGGGCGAGCTGCCGGTGATCGAGCGGATGTTCCGCCAATACGAGCGCCCGAATCTGCACCAAGCAGTCGTCGATCTCGCCGCCGATGACAGCGAGCTGTGCGGCATCGTGATGCGTCACGAATACATGAATCCGTCGCTCTCGAAGTTCGCCCGCGAGGGAAGCTCGCGCGACTTCGACCTCGGGCCGGTGGCGCATGTGGACGAGGAGTTGCCGGGGGATCGCCGGCTCGCCTGCGTGAAGCGCGGGCTGAAGCTTTTCCTCCACCGCGGCAAACCCATCGCGCTGCTATTGGACGAGGAGCGCTACAGCGCCACTCCCGGCCTGCGGCTGGAAGTGATGGCCGCCGACCGTGAAGCAGCGGAGGATTTCCTGCGACGGGTGGAGACGGAAACGCGGGCCGGCAAGGCGTTTCGCGGCGGCGTGCTGTCGCTTGAGGGTAATTGCCGCGGTGGTTTCGAGCTGCAGTTTCACAAGCTCCCCTCGATCACCCGGGATGAGGTCATCCTGCCAGATGCGGTGCTGCAACGGATCGAGCGCCACACGGTGGATTTCAGCACGCACGCCGAACGGCTGAAGGCAGCCGGACGGCACCTGAAACGCGGTGTGCTTTTCCACGGCCCGCCGGGAACAGGAAAGACCTTCTCCGCCATGTATCTCGCGTCGCGGATGCCGGAGCGCACGGTCTTCCTCCTGACCGGCGGCGACCTCGGCATGATCCAACAGGCCGTGGCGATGGCACGCGTGCTACAACCTGCCACGCTCATCCTCGAGGACGTCGATCTCATCGGCACCCGCCGCGAGGATCAAGTGGTGGGTGCGAATGCAGTGCTCTTCGAATTGCTCAACCAGATGGACGGCCTCGCCCACGACGCCGACCTGCTTTTCATCCTGACCACGAACCGCCCGGACGTGCTCGAGCCGGCGCTGGCGTCGCGGCCCGGGCGCATCGACCAGGCGATCGAAATCCCACCGCCCGATGCCGATTGCCGACGGCGCTTGATCGAGCTCTATGGCAAGGGGCTGAAGCTGGAGTTGCAGCATCTGGACGACCTGATCTTGCGGATCGAGGGCGTCAGCGCCGCCTTCATCCGCGAGCTGCTGCGCAAGGCGGCGGTCCACTCGGCGCTGGAAAGCGAGGGCGAGATCGTGGTTGCCGACCGCCATCTCGCCGCGGCCTTGACCGAGCTTATGGTCGATGGCGGCGCCCTGACGATGAGTCTGCTGGGCGCGGCGAAGTGAGACCACTGGGAACGCGGAATTCATTCCGCCAGGCAACCCCGGTCTCCCATCATCCAAGGGCGATAAATTCCACGCTCCCGGCGTTGACTACTGCTTCCATTGGAAGACCAGCTCACCGGTCTCCAAGCCCTCCCCTCTCGCTTTCAAGACCACCTTCCCCTGCTCTTCCGCTCCTCGCAGGAGGACCAAGGCACGGCCTTGGAAGGCCTCGCGTTCACTCGCTTGGAATGGCTCCAGGCTAACGACTGAGCCGTTATCGACGGCGACGATCTTGCCGGGACCTTCGATGGAAAAGGCGATCTTGTTAGAGGCGGTGGGAACCACGACGCCATTGGCATCGGTCACGAACACCTCGACGCTGGCCATACGATCCCAAGTCCGCGAGAGCCCGCTCTGGTCGGATTTTAGCAATAGCTTCGCCGGCTTGCCTGCCGTGCGCAGGTTGTTAGAGGCAACCTCCTTGCCATCGTTGAAGGCCACGGCTTTCAGCGTCCCGGCTTCAAAGGGCACCTTCCAGTTGAGCGCAAAGTCCTTGCGAACCGGCTTCTTGCCCAGCGACTTGTCGTTGAGGAATAGCTCAACCTCGGAAGCATTGGTGTAAACCTCCACGTTTTCCTCGTGCGCCCCCTGATTCGCAGGCGTCCAGTCCGGAAAGAGCACCTGCCGGCGCTTCCACTCCACCGCCTCGTAGCCCGGATCGGCCGGGGTCTCCTCGGTCGTGGCGACGCGGCGGAAGGTGCCGACCATCGGCTTCTCGCTCCACCAGCTCTGACGCTCGACGCCGCGCGGTTGGACAAAGCCGGCTCGATCTAGCAAACCTGCATTGAAGGTCGTCACCGGCCAGCTCCGCGCCTCCCCGAGGTAGTCGATGCCCACCCACAGGAATTGTCCGGCGTGCTGCGGATTGTCGCGGCAATCGAACCACGTCGAGCGGTCGTGCCCCTGCTCGGAGCCGAAGATCTTGCGACCCGGCTTATCCTTCCATGCCTGAAGCAATTCGCCATCGCGGTAATTCACGCCGATCACATCGAGCAAGTCGGCGAGGCCGTTGGTGAAGTCCTTCGAGACATTCGGGCGGAACAGCGCCTGCGTCACCGGCCGCGTCGGATCCGCCTCGTGGCAGACCTCCACCAGGCCTTTCAAAATCGGAATAGCGATGTCCGGCTTCGGCGTGTCGTGGATCTCATTGCCCACCGAGTAGAGGATGACGCTTGGATGATTGCGGTCGCGCAGCACTCCATCGCGCAAGTCGGTGTGCGACCACTCCTTGAAGAAGCGATGGTAGTCCTGCTTGTTCTTGCCCTTGGTCCAGCAATCGAAGAACTCGTCCATCACCAGGAAGCCCATGCGGTCACAGAGATCCAGGAACTCCGGCGCGGGCGGATTGTGGGCGGTGCGAATGCTGTTCACGCCAAGCTCACGAAGCTTCTTCAAGCGACGCTCCCACACCGCCAGCGGCACCGCGGCACCGACCGCACCGCCATCGTGATGAAGGCACACTCCCTTCATCTTCACCTGCTTGCCATTGAGCACAAAGCCGCGGTCGGTCGTGAACTCGGCACTGCGAATGCCGAAGGTGGTGGTGACCTTGTCGAGTTCCTTGCCATCGCTTGTTAGGGTAGTCACGAGCCGGTGAAGGCGAGGCTCGTCGATCCCCCAGAGCTTCGGATTCGGCACGACGATCTGCTGGGTGCCCGTGCCGTCCTTCCCTTCGGCGACAACGAGGTCGGAGGAAGCGGTGGCGAGTTCCTTGCCATCGGGGCCGAGCACCGTGGAGCGCAACGTAAGCTTCGTTTCCGCGCCACTCGTATTCGCCACCTTCGTTTCGATCTTCACCGTCGCCTTCGCCGTATCGACCTGCGGAGTGCTGACGAAAACACCCCACGGCGCCACGTGAACCGGATCCGCGACCACCATCCGGACGTGCCGGTAGATGCCGGCACCCGTATACCAGCGCGATGCCGGCTGAGGCGTGGTGTCGGCTTTCACCACAAGCACGTTCTTCGCCTTCAGATGAGGGGTGAGGTCGTGGCGGAAACTCACGTAGCCATTCGGTCGCTTGCCGAGTGAATGGCCGTTGATCCAGACCTCGGCATTCGCCATCACGCCGTCGAATTCGATCCAGACCCGCTTGTCCTTCTCGCCGAAGGGGAATTCCTTGCGATACCAAGCAACGCCGGACGGCAGCCACCCGCCCGAGCCCGTGGTGGGCGCGGATTTGTCGAATTTACCGGCGATGCTCCAGTCGTGGGGGACCGCGACCGTCTGCCAGCCGCTGCCATCGAAGCTCTCGTTCTCCGCTCCTGCGGCGTCGCCCTGGTGAAACTGCCATCCGTCATCGAAAGGAAGGATTTCCCGCGCAAAGGCGCTAGAGCTGAGGATTGCAACCAGGAGAGCCAGCAAAGGGGGCGGAGAAAACCGGACCATGGCACAGTTAACGGGAATCAAACCCGTGTTGGAACCTCCCGGAATGGGTTATGCTGCAAAACCCGTTTGATTCGTAACGTTACTTGTCGGCCGCTCCGACGTTCCATCCTCATGCCTGTCCGCTCCGCTTCTCCATTGCTGTTCGCCCTGCTCGCCTGCCAATCCGGCGCGGCGGACGACCACCTAGCGGTGTTTGAGGGCAAGATCCTGCCGATTTTGGAGGACCACTGCTACTCGTGCCACGGCGACGGCGAGGACAAGGGCAAGGTCAGCTTCGACTCTTTTGGTTCCACGGCGGAGCTGATGCAGCAGACGAAGCTGTGGGATCATGCGTTGCGCAACGTCCGGTCCGGGCTGATGCCCCCGCCGAAAAAGGAGCGTCTCGCGGAAGAGGAGTTGGCCACGCTGGTCGACTGGATCAAGCGCGGCCCGCTGAAGCTCGATCCCGCGAATCCCGATCCCGGCCGGGTGACCCTGCGTCGGCTCAACCGCATCGAATACCGCAACACGGTGCGCGAGCTGACCGGCCACGATTTCCGCACCGACGAGGAATTCCCCGCCGACGACACCGGCTACGGCTTCGACAACATCGGCGACGTGCTCACGACCTCGCCGATGCTGCTGGAGAAGTACATGCAGGCCGCCGAGACGATCGTCGAGAAAGGACTGCCGCTGGAGAACCGGGTGACGCCACGCAAAACCTTCCCCGCCGGGATGTTCCGCGGCAAGGGCCAGCGCGGCGAAGGAGACTCGCAGTACCGGCTCTCGCTCTACAATCCCGCCGACCTCTCCGCGAAGCTGAAGATCGAGAAGGCCGGCACCTATCGCATCTCGCTGAATGCCGTACCGCGCGGATCGTTTTCCTACGATCCCGGCCGCGCCAAGGTCACATGGTCGGTGGATGGCAAGCAACTGCTCCAAGAGGAGACGAGGTGGGGTGGCAGCAAGCTCGTCTCCGAGCTCGAGGTGAAGTGGCAGCCGGGTGAGTATCCGCTGCACCTGACGATGGAGCCACTGGTCGGAAAGGACCAGCAGCCGCCGGACCTCGGCGATGGCCCGCCGAGTGTGGACCTCGAGCTTGGCGGCGTCACCCTGGTCGGCCCGCTGGAGCCGGAGCACGCGGTGCATCCGCCGAACTACGACAAGTTCTTCACCCGCGACCGCGTGCCGGAGGATGCCGCGGGGCGCGACGAGTATCGCACGGAAATCCTTCACCGCTTCGCCACCCGTGCCTTCCGCCGACCGGTCGATGACGCCACGATCGCAAAGCTCGCGGGCTTTGCCAAGGAGTCGGCGGAGGCTCCGGACGGCTCCTTTGAAAAGGGCATCGCCCGTGCGGTCGCGGCGATCCTTGCCTCACCGCGCTTCCTCTTCCGCATGGAGCAGGTGCTGCCGGAGAGTGACCCGGCCAAGCACCCGCTGTTAGACGAGTGGTCGCTCGCGTCGCGGCTGTCGTATTTCCTGTGGTCCACCTTGCCGGATGACGAGCTCTGCCGCTTGGCAGATAAGGGCGAGCTGAGGAAAAACCTGCCCGCCCAGATCGACCGCATGCTGAAGGACGGCCGCTCGGATGAGTTCGTGAAGAACTTCGCCGGGCAGTGGTTGCAGGCGCGCGATGTCGAGGGCGTGAGCATCGATGCCCGCGCGGTGCTATCCCGCGACAGCGGCACCGAACGCGAGAACCGCGAGCGCTCTGAAGGCTTCCGCCGCCTCAACCGTGAGATCGATGAAGCGGAGAAGGCCCGCGACGACAGGAAGCTGGCAGCCCTGAAGGAGGAGATGGCGGCCCTGCGATCCAAGTTCCGCGGCCAGCGCCGGATCGAGTTCAGCGGTTCGCTGCGCAATGCGATGCGGAAGGAAGCCGAGCTGCTCTTCCGCCGCACCCTGCGCGAGGACCGCAGCGTGCTGGAGCTGGTGGACAATGACTCCACCTTCCTCAATGAGGAACTCGCCAATCACTACGGCGTGCCTGACGTCCGCGGCGGAGACATGCGGCTGGTGAAGCTGCCGCCGGACAGTCCTCGGGGCGGCGTTCTTACGATGGGTACCGTACTTGCGGTCACCTCGAATCCCACCCGCACCTCACCCGTGAAGCGCGGCGTCTTCATCCTTGATAATTTCCTCGGCACCCCTCCCCCGCCGCCGCCGCCGGATATTCCATCGTTGGAAGCCTCCGAGAAGGGCGCGGATGGCGAGGAGCGGAGCCTGCGCGAGGCGCTCGCCTTGCACCGCGAGAAAACGCTGTGCGCCTCTTGCCACAACCGCATGGATCCGCTCGGGCTGGCGTTTGAGAATTTCAACGCGCTCGGTTCGTGGCGCGACAAGGAACTCGGCCAGCCCATCCCATCGTCCGCGGGCCAACTCATCACCGGCGAGAAATTTGCCGACGTGCGCGAGCTGAAACGGCTGCTGGTCACGTCCCGCCGCGAGGACTACTATCGCTGCATTACCGAGAAGCTCCTGACCTACGCGCTCGGCCGCGGACCGGAGCCCTGCGACACCACGACCGTCGATTCCATCGTCGAAGGACTGGAGCAATCCGGCGGCAAGTTTTCCACGCTGATCACCGGCATCATCGAATCGCCCGCTTTCCAAAAACGCCAACGCACCACGCCATGAACGCCGCCACCAACCGCCGCCGCTTCCTCCGCGGCATGGGAGCCTGCCTGGCCCTGCCATCGCTCGAAGCCTTCCTGCCCCGCGCCGCGGCGGCCGCCACCGGAGCCGCCGCCCGCGGTTTCGCCACCACGGCCACCGGCGCACCGCTGCGCATGGCCTTCCTCTATTTCCCGAATGGCGCGGTCCCGGGCGCATGGACCGCCTCGGGTGCCGGCGCGGACTTCAAGCTGGAGAACACCCTCGCTCCCCTGGACGCGCTGAAGCACCGCCTGCAGGTGATCTCCGGCCTCGATCTCAAGAATGCCGAGCCCGGCAATGACGGCGCCGGCGACCATGCCCGCGCCAATGGCAGCTTTCTCACCGGCGTGCGCGTGAGAAAGACCGCGGGTTCCGATATCTATGCCGGCGTCTCGGTCGATCAGATCGCGGCGCAGCAGATCGGCCGCCGCACCCGCTTCGAATCGCTGGAGCTTTCCTGCGACCCGCACCGGAAGTCCGGCGGCTGCGACTCGGGCTATTCCTGCGCCTACGAGTCGAATCTCGCGTGGCGCACGCCGACCTCGCCGCTGTCGCCGGAGTCCAATCCACGGCTCGTCTTCGAGCGCCTCTTCGGCTCCGGCAATCCTGGTGAACGCGGCGACAGCCTCGTCCGCCGCCGCACCCAGCAGCGTTCCATCCTCGACTTCGTGATGGACGATGCGAAGTCGATCTCGAAGGAACTCACGCATCGCGACAAGGCGAAGATGGACGAGTATCTCACCGGCGTGCGCGAGATCGAGCAGCGCATTGTCACCGCGGAAGGCTTTACCGACATTCCCGACCCGGACATGGCGACGCCGGACGGTATCCCGAAGTCCTACGACGAATACATCCGGCTGATGTTCCAGATGACGGCACTCGCCTTCGAAACCGATGCCACACGGATCGCGACGCTGCTGCTCGCCCGCGATGGCAGCAACCGCTCCTTCCCGGAGATCGAGGTCGCGGAAGGCCACCATGCGTTGTCGCATCATCGCAACAACGAGGACATGATCCGCAAGGTCACCTTGATCGACCGCTTCTACGCCGAGCGTTTCGCCGAGTTCCTCGGCATGCTGGAGACGAAGAAGGACGCCGACGGTCAAACGGTGCTGCACAATTCGATGATCGTCTACGGCTGCGGCAACTCCGACGGCAACCGCCACACGCACACCAACCTGCCGCTCGTGCTCGCCGGCAATGGCGGCGGTGCCTTGAACCCGGGCCGCGCCTTCGACGCGAACGAAACACCGCTGTGCAATCTCTACCTGAAAATGCTCGATACAATGGGCACGCCATCGATGGAACGCTTCGGCGATAGCACCGGTCTCATGACGGGAGTTTGATCCACATGAAGCTCCTGCTTTTTCTCGCACTCATCACGGCACTTCACGCGGAGGAGATCGCCCTCTGGCCCGGCGGCGCTCCCGGTTCGGAAGGAAAGACCGAAGCAGAGGTCGTCACGAAGTCCGATAGCGGTGAACTGACGGTCACCCGCGTTCACAAGCCGACGATCTCGCCGTATCTGCCGGTCCAGGAAAAGGCCACCGGTGCCGCGGTCATCGTCGCACCCGGCGGTGGCCACAAGATCCTCTGCGTCACTCACGAAGGCAGCAATGTCGCCGAGTGGCTGGCACAGCATGGCATCGCGGCCTTTGTCCTGAAGTATCGCCTCGCGAGCGAAGAAGGCTCCATCTACACGGTCGATGATCACGCGGTGGCGGACATGCACCAGGCGATCAAGCTGGTGCGCAGCCGCGCGAGCGAGTGGGGTATCAAGAAAGTGGGCGTGATGGGCTTCTCCGCCGGCGGCGAGGTGTGCTCCATCGCCAGCATGAAGTTCACGCCGGAGGACCGGCCCGATTTCCAAGCGCTGATTTATCCGGGCCGCTCGCAGCGGATCGTTCCCTTCGAGGGATCGCCGCCGGCTTTCCTCGCCGCGTCGTCGAATGACCGCCCCGATATTTCCGAAGGCCTCACCAAGGTCTATCTCGATTTCAAGAAGGCCAAGATCCCGGTGGAGCTTCACCTCTACTCTGGCGGCGGCCACGGCTTCGGCGTGCGACCGGGACGTAATGCGCCAGTCGATCAATGGATCGTGCGCTTCGACGAGTGGCTGAAGGAGCGGAAGTTTGTCACGGCTCGTTGAGGGCGCTCCAAGCCCCAACGCCGCGAGGGTCCAGATGCTGATCTGTTAGACCACTCTCCCTCTGTTAGATGATTCTTCAACGCCAACGGCACGAAATCGACCGCGTAGCGGTCAAGGACGGTAGCCGCGGGCTTCAGCCCGCGGATCCGATGGGACGCGCATGGTGTCGCAGAGCGACACAGGAATCGGACGGGCGCGGGCCGTCTCTCCAAAGCCGGGTCCGCGAAGGCGGGGTTCCTTTGTCGCGACGCGACAAGACTCCTGTGCCGCTGCCAACCGTGGGTTGAAACCCACGGCTACCATCCTTGGCCGGTACGCGGCCTGCCTTGAAAACCCTCACGGCACCACCGCAGTACGCAATCCCGCACGGCTCCCCGACGACGTGAACGCCGCCTCGATCTCCACCAGCGGAAAGCTATCCCCCTGCAGCGACGTGAACGGCACGTCCGCGGAAGCCTCCGTGAGGAAATCGATCGCCGCGACGAGATCCCCTGGCGCGTAGTTGTGCAGGCCACGGATCGTGAGCATCCGGCGGACTAGTTCGTTCGGATCCAGTTCGATCTTCCCTCCCGGCGTGGTGGTGCCCGCGATCACCGAGACACCGCCGGTTCGGGTGGCCGCGATGGCGCCGGTGACGGCGACGGATGAGCCGGAGAACTCCATGGTGACATCGGCACCGCGGCCATTGGTAAGATCGCGGAGATCGGAAAGCAGATCGGCCGGTTCGCAAAAGACCTGGGAGCCGAAGCGCCGCGCGGCTTCCTCGCGACCGGGATCCAGGTCACAGGCGACCACCTCTGCGGCTCCGAGATGGCGGGCCATCGCCGTGGCGGTGAGGCCGAGCACGCCGCAGCCGAGGATGGCCACGGTCGCGCCCTCGATCGGACCGGCGAGCCGGAACGCCGCCGCCACGGTCGCCACCGCGCAGTTGGCCGGTGCCGCCAGCGCGTCTGTTAGATCCTCCGGCAGCTTCACGATGCCGGTGCCCGGCGTGAGCAGGCAGCACTCGGCGAAGCCGCCGCTGAACTCGCGGCCGGGCGCGATCGCGCTGTGGCCATATTTGAAAAGATGCTCGCATTTCTGCGGCACGCCGCGGACGCAGAAGAAGCACTCGCCGCAAGAGGCCGCGAGCGTCCACGTGATGCGATCCCCTTCCGCAAGAGGCTCGCCCCGCAGGTCGATCCGCGGCGCACCGGGACCGAAGGCCACGATGCGGCCAACGATTTCATGCCCCAGGATGCAGGGGGTTGGCTCCTGCCTACGGCCATGCCACGTGTGCAGATCGCTGCCACAAATGGTGCTGCAACTCACGTCCACCAGCACCTCCCCACGCCCCGGAGAAGGGACGGGGAACTCTTCAAGGCGGAAGGGTTCGCCATGGCCGGAGAATACGGCAGCCAAGGCACGGGCGCTGGAACGTTCAGTGTTCATGCGGTTTTTCGAATAAAGGACATGAGGATCGCGCCAAGGGCGCAGGCGACTGCCACCACGGGAAAGACCATGTGGGTCGAGTGATTGCTTTCGATCAGGTAGCCGATCAACGGCTCGCCAAGGCCGGCGAAGAGGTAGGCGAAGAAGTTCATCATGCCGGTGCCGGTGCCGGCGAGACGCTTTCCGAGCAGATCGGGACACAGCGCCCAGAAGGCCGACTGCGGACCATAGACGAAGAAGCCTGTTAGAAAAAGCAGCGGCAGCGCGAGCAACGAGGTGCGGTCGAGCATCGCCATCCCACCCGCGCAAACCGCGGCGATGCTGAGGAAAATGATGACCGGCAGGGCACGCTTTCCGCCAAAGACCCGGTCCGAGATCCAGCCCGCCGAAATCGCGCCGAAGGCCATCCCCACCGGCAGTGCGACGGACACCCATTTCTGCGGCGAGTCCTTCCAATTTTCACCGAGGAAATGCACCGGCACCCAGACCAGCAGCCCATAGCGCGCAAGGTTTTGGAAACCGATCGCCGCGCAACCGATCAGGAAGGGCATGCAAGCGAAACCACACTTGTAGCGCTCCCACCAGGTGAGATGGCGCTCGGGATGGAGCATCTCTCGTGCGGTGTCCGGCTCATCCGGCAAATCGGCAAAGCCCGCTTTCGATGGCCTCTCCCTTACCACCAGCCAGAAGACGCCGCAGCCCACCAGCATCAGCACCACCGGCCCGCGAAAGATCCAGCGCCAGCCGTGATCCACCGCAACTGCGGCAAGACAATAGGTCACCACCGATGACATCCCGGCCGCAAAAACATACCAGCCATAGACCCGGCCGCGGTGGGCCCGGTCCCACCAGTTCGAAAGGATACGGCTGCCGGGAGCCCAGCCCATGGATTGGACGAAGCCGTTCCCCGCCCATGGCACCATCACGCCCGCCAGTCCCCCGGCGAAGCTGGTGATCCAGTTCATGATGAAAGACAGCATCCCGCCCAGCGTCATCAGGCTCTTCCCGCCGAAGCGATCGGCGAGTTGCCCGTTGATGGCTTGCCCGATGGCATAGGACCACAATAGCGCCGTGCTGCACCAGCCGAGCTGGGCCTTGGAGAGTCCGAGCTCCTCGGAGATTCCGGGAATCGCGAAGCCGAAATTCTGTCGGCCCGTGTAGTAGAAAAGGTAACAAAACATCACCGCCACGAGGGTTTTCACCCGCGCGGTTGCGAAGCTCTCGGCATGTCGGATTTCAGTCATGGTTTAAGGACCGGCGCACCGCCGGAAGGAGTAGCTCCGCACGAATCCTTTCCCAAGACAAAAGTTTCCCTGAAACGATTTTGTTGCTTTCTGGGAAACCGGTGCTATCTCCGCTCTGTAAGTCGCCGCCATGTCCTGGATTTCGAAAGGTTCTGGTCTCCTGCTTGTCGCCGCGGCGTTGCCGCTGGTGGTCCGCGGGGATGACGGCAGCAAGCAGCAAGCGATGCTTGCGGCGGCGGGGCGGGAAGTCTTCCTCGATACCGGTCTTTCCAATCCACCGGGCCAGGGCTGCGCAAGCTGCCACGCGCCGGAGGCGGCCTTCGCCGATCCCCGGCCGGTTTCCCTCGGCGCGATCCCGGGGAGCGTCGGGCGACGGAACGCGACCAGCCTGATGTATGCCGCGCTGATCCCGAACATGGATCAGGAGGACATGCTCCAGGAAGACGGCACGCAGGAGTGGGTGTGGCAAGGCGGGCTCTTCCAAGACGGCAGCGCCCGCACCCTGCACGAGCAAGTGCAGCGCCCGTTCTTCGACCACGCGGAAGTGAATGTCGGCAGCGAGACCGAGCTCGCGGGGAAACTTCGCAAGGCGAATTACGCGGACAAGCTGAAGGCCGGACTCTCGGACGAGGAATGGGCCGACGATGCCAAGGTCGCCCAACGCACCTATCGCGCGCTGGTCGAGTTCCTCAAAGAGCCGATGTTCCGCCCCTTCGATGCCCGGATCGATGACTTCCTCGCCGGCGACGAGAAGGCTCTAACAGATCAAGAGAAGCGCGGGTTGGACCTCTTCAAAAGCAAGGGCAAGTGCGCCGACTGCCATTTCCTCCACGCGACCTCATGGCCGCAGCCGCTGCTGAGCGACTTCGGCTACGACAATCTCGGCGCGCCATCGCGCGGCGACAAGGATCCCGGCCTGGGCGGTCACACGTTGGCGGACGGAGAGATCGGCCAGTTCCGCGCACCAGGCCTGCGCAATGTCGCGCTCACAGCCCCCTATCTTCACAACGGCTCGCTCGCCACGCTGCGCGAGGTGATTGAATTCTACAATCGCCGCGACAAGGAGCCGGAGCGCTGGGGCGCGACGGACTACCCGGAAACGGTCAACCGCACCGATCTCGGCGATCTCGGCATGACGGATCAGGAAGTCACAGACCTGACCGCGCTGATGGAGGCCTTCACCGATCGCACGCTGCTGCAGATGCGCGAGCGCGGGGAGCGCTTCCCCGCGGTGGCCCCGGGCACGCCGGACTCGTGGAAGATGCGCTCGTACTTCCCCGACTGGAATCACGCCGCGCCGCCTTTGCCACCCCACCCGCCCTACCGCGGCCACATTTTAAAGAACCAACCCCTTTCCACCTCGCGATGAAACCACTCTCTAACAAATCCACCTTCATCCTTTCGCTGCTGCTCGCCGCGGCCGCACTCCCCGCCCTCGCGCAGACGGGCCCGATGGTCGGCACCGTGAAGACCACCGAGGCGTATTTCCTCTATCGTCCCGGAGAAGTGGAGAAGCCGCTGCGCCTGAGCGTGCTCAATGCGAGCCAACAGGTCGTGGCCACCAGCAACGCCTCCAGCGACGATGCCAATGACTACGTGGCCAAGTTCCACGTCACCGGCCTGACCGCCGCCACCGCTTACACCTACAAGGTCGAGGACGTCTCAGGCGGATCGCCGGTGCAGCTCGCCGGGCCAGCCGATGGCTTGCGCTTCAAGACACGCATGACCACCGGCACGAAAGGCGTAGTCACCGTCGCCTTCGTTTCCTGCGCCAACAGCACTTCAGAGCCGGTGTGGGAACGCATCGGCACGCTGAATCCCGACCAGGTGATCCTCGGCGGCGACACGCCATATGTGGATGTCATCGACCTGGCGACCAGCAGATCGAAGCACCGCGCCTTCCTTGAGACGCCCTTCATGAGCTCGCTTATCCACGGGACCTCCGCCGTGGGCACCTGGGACGACCACGACTTCGGCCTGAACAACGGCAACGGCGTGAACGCCGCCGACCGCCGCAACAACACCCGCAAGGCCTTCGTGGAATACCGCGCGCACGACCAATTCGGCACCGGCCCCGAGGGCGTCTATCACAAGATCGATCTCGGCGTGATGGAGATCTTCCTGCTCGATCCGCGCTGGTGGTCGCAGACCGGCCCATCGCCGGTCGACCCCACGAAGAAGACCTGCTTCGGGTCGGCTCAGTGGACATGGATTCAGCAGGCGCTGGAGACATCGCGGGCTCCCTTCAAGATCCTGACGATGGGCGAGATCTGGGAGGACAAGAAGAACTCCGAGAACGACGACCAGTTCACCTATTGGTATGAACGGGATGCGCTCTATGACTTCATCCGCTCCAAGTCCATCCCAGGCGTGGTCGTGACCGGAGGAGACATCCACGTCTCGCGTCACCTCATTCACCGCCAGCGGATCGGCTACGACTTGCAGGATTTCGTGACCTCGCCAGCGCATACTTCGGTGATTCCGAGCTTGGATGTCACCCATCCGAACCTCGAATGGTCGTCGCAGGAGCCGCGGCAGTTCATGACCATGACGGCCGACACCCGAGTCACCCCGCCGCTTCTGACGGCCCGCTTCTACAAGGCGGACGGCACCATCCAGCGCGAGGTGGCGATCCCCTACGGCCAGTTGACACCGAAGGCAGGCGAAGGCCTCGGCCGCGATCTGCGCGCATGGTGGTCGTTCGATGGCGACCTTTCCAACGACTCCGTCCTCGGCGCGCGCTTCGATGCGACCGCGGTCAACGGGGCATCGCTGGTGACGGACGGCGGCCTGCGAGGCGGTGCTGCGCAGTTCTTCCGCGACGATCAGCAGTATCTCCGCATCGGCCGGCAGACACTCGATGACACGCCGCCGCTCCCCGAACGCGCGGGCCGCAATCCGCTCGACGACAACGGCGCCGCGCACACGTTCTCGCTGTGGTGCAAGCCAAGCTCGCTGCCTGCACACGGCAGTGCGGACCGTCACTTCATGCTCGAAAGCGCACTCGGTGGCAGCGCCGACGCCGGCTACGTCTTGTCGGCCGACCTCCGCAGCGCCGCCACGGACACCACCAAGATCAACCTGGAGCTGCACACCGTCACTCTCCAACCCGCAGCCGCGGCCAGCACCTCACAGCCCACCGTGCTGGCACAAGGCCCCTTCAACTGCGAACTCGACCGCTCGCTCTTCACCAACCGGTGGGCGCACGTGGCGGTGAACTTCGACAGCACGACCCTGCGCCTCTACGTGGACGGGACCAACGTGGCCACCCACGTGCTTCCGAATCCCGGGCCTGCCGTGGAAACCGGCAGTCTGATCATCGGCGGCCATCGCAGCGGCACGGGCCGCAATTTCGACGGCTTGATCGATGAGGTCGCGCTGTGGTCGCGCGCTCTAACAGCAGCGGAAATCACGTCGCTTTATCACGCCGGCACGCCACAGGCATTGCCGACCGAGGTTTCCGCCGCGGACACCGATGGGGATACGCTGGAGGACTGGTGGGAGCGCCTCTTCGGACTCGATTCCGAGAACCCGGCCGATGCCTTGGCCGACGCCGACAACGATTCCGTCCCCGCCTGGCTAGAGCGCGCCGCAGGCACGCATCCACAGATCGATGACTCGGCGGTCTATGACTACCTCCGCGAACTCACGAGCCCGAACGCCGCGAACACCGCTCTGATCTTTCGACACCCTTCTCAAGGCACCTTGAACCTCCGTCTCAAGGCCTCTGACTCGGGCAATCTGGAAGAGTGGTCACCGCTGACTCCGGCTGACGGCCTCACTGGCGATCTGTTTTCCAACGACTTTCTCTTCTCGCTCCAGCTCCCGCCGCCCGCGCCTTGGTTCATCCGGCTCGAAGGCACCCCTCCCTGAACCCCATTCGCGATCGGCGCGCAGCCGTCGGAAGGCTGGTTTTCCCGCAATGTTACAGCATTGCCTTTTGGGAAACATTCCATTGCTCTCACCCGAATTGCCGCTAAGGGGTGTGCCACGTCCACCCGCCACTCGTAGCCACCCCGCTCGTTAACAGACCCAAAAACCTCGAATGATGATGATGAAAACGAACCACCTTCTACCCGCCGCAATGGCGTTCCTCGCTCCCGGCATGCTTTGCCAAGCCGCACCAATTTCGTGGACCACCGGCACCGCCGGCGACGCCTCGGGCTCATGGGACGGCGCGGCGTCGACCTTCAACGGCCAAGCCTACACCGGCGCGGACGACCTCAACATCAACGGCACGGCCGCCAAGACCATCACGACTTCGGGCGCGATCACCACGCCCCTCTCGCTCACGGTGAGCAGCACCGGCACGACCGGCGCTACCCTCACCAGCGGCGTGGGCGCTCCAGGCGCCGACGCGGTCAGGCTGACCGGATCCGCTCTCGACGGCACCTTGAGCAAGACCGGCACAGCCGATCTAGTGCTGGCCAACGCCAACAACTTCGGCACTGTCACGATCAGCAGCGGGAAGTTCTTTGTGAACGCTGCGGACGGCCTCGGCATCACCGGCACTCTGAACGTCAACAGCGGTGCGCCCAGCGGCGTCACGGGCAGTTATGCGGCCGGCACCCAGATGGGGAACTTCTTCTACGACTCCACCAATCTCAACGCGAGTTCCCTTCTCTCGAAGGACATCACCTTCGGCGCCGTCGGGGCGAACACCACCTATGGCATGGTGATGCGGGCGGGCGCGACCGGCGCTCCGTTGACGACAACCCTCTCGGGAGATCTGACCGGAGCATCCAATGTCACCGCGTGGCTGGATGTGGGGGCCAGCTCGATCCTTTCCACCTGGGTGCTCAGCGGGGACAACTCCGCCTTTGCCGGAAACATCCGCCTGAACCGCGGCAACATTCAGTTCGACACCTTGAACTCGATGGGCACCGGGACCCTGTTCATTCAAACGAACGGTTCGGACGGCACGGGCACGAACCTCCCGAACCTCACCTTCGGCTTCGAAGGAACTGTCAGCAATCCGATCGTCTTGCGAGCAGGCAGCGCCACAGCCGTCTCGTTGAATACCGGCGCGAACAACATCACGCTCTCCAATACGCTGACCTTGAGCGGCGACGCCACGGCCGGCGCGACCTCTACGTTCAACAAGATCGGCAGCGGCACGCTCACCCTGACCGGAACCCTCGACACCCTTGAGCGTTTGGGCGGGACCGCCACGGCGACCTCACCGCTCGTCCAGGGAGCCCTCGATGTCGGCAATGTAAGCGCCAACCTGCGGGCCGGCACGCTCGACGTCTCCGGCATGTCCGGCTCTACCCTTACTCTCAACTCCCTGGCTGGAGCCGTGGGGACAACGCTCGCCCTTGGCACCAAGGCGCTCGACATCAATGGAACGACCATCAACACCTTCTCCGGTACACTGTCGGGCACCGGGGCCACAGTTACGAAGTCGAGCACCGGAACACAGACGCTTGCCGGGGCGAACACCTACACCGGCGGCACGATCATCTCTGGCAGAAACCTCGGCGTGGGCTCGAATAGCGCGCTCGGCACCGGTCCGGTCACGATCAACGCCAGTGCGTCTTACGGCGCGGCCTACGCTTCGGGTGGAGCGCCGTTCCTGCGCTCGTCGGTGACAGGCCTGAACGTCCCTTACAATCTCCCGCTGCCGGCCACTGCCGGATTCTACGGGCTGCACTCGGGCGCGGCCGCTGGCAGCACGGTCGAGTGGAGCGGTGTCATCAGCGGCGGTGGCACCGGCGTGGTATTGCAGATCGACACCCCCAACAGCGGCGATTCCACCAGTGCCGCGACACTCAGTGGCACCAACACCTTCGCCGGTCAAATCCGCCTCAATCGCGGCATCCTGACGCTCACCAACGCCAGCGCCGCCGGCACCGCGTCGCTCTTCCTCCAAAGCAACCCCAACGCGAGCGGGAACCTGGTTTTCTCCAACAGCTTCACGCTGCCCAACAACATCGCCATCGGCTCGACCGCGGCGAATCGGATTTCGCCCGGCGCAAACAACGTCGAGCTCTCCGGCGTCATCTCCGGCACGGTGAGCTGGAGCAAGGCGGGCACGGGCACGCTCACCCTCTCCGGAGCCAACACCTTCTCTGCCGTGGTCGTCGAGGCCGGCTCGCTGCTCGTCACCAGCAGCAACACTGGCAGTAGCACCGTGAACAGTGGCGGCACGCTTGGGGGAACCGGCAGCATCGCCGGAGCCCTTACCGTCAGCACTGGAGGCACCGTCGCCCCAGGCAGCACCTCCGCCGGCGACCTCGCCGTCGGTGCCACCACCATCGCCGGCGCCTACGCCGTCGAAGTCGATGGAGCCAACGAGGACACCCTGTTCGTCACCGGCGCCCTCAACATCACCGGTGCCACACTGAATGTCACCGCCATCGGGGCCGGAGCCACCGCGGGCGAATACATCATCGCCACCTACACCGGTGCCCTCACCGGCACCTTCAGCGGACTGGACGAGGGCGCGACCGTCCTGCCGGGCTACACCATCACCTACGCTACCCCGAACCAGATCAAGCTGCTCGGCAGCGGCGGTCCGAACTACAACTCTTGGGCGGCGAGCTTCTCGCCGAATCCCGGCCTTGCGAACGTGGACTTCGAAAACGATGGCTTCGAGAACGGCACCGAGTTCATCCTCGGAGGCTCTCCGATCAGCGGGTCGAACAATCCGAAGATCTACTCTTTCACCGTGGATACCAACGCCGACCTGGCCAAGGAGTTGGTCATGACCATCGCCGTCCCGGTGGGCACTCCCGCCTTCAGCACCGGAGCGCCCTCCACCTCCAGCTTTGCCGGCTTCGGCATCGCCGTGCAGGGCAGCGAGACCTTGGCATCCTTCCCCGCGACCGTGACTCCGGTCACCCCGGTGACCACCAACCTGCCGACCCTCACCCCGCAAGGTGGTGTAAGCTACGAGTACCGCTCGTTCAGCCTCGGCGGATCGAATGGCCTGCCCAGCAAGGGATTTCTCCGGGTGCAAGTGATCAATCCGTAATCCTCATCGTTAATCAGCCCGCCTCAAGGCGACCGGCTGAGAGAATTCTGGCAACAAGACTTTCCGCTCCGGACGGGGGAACTCCACTAAGGAGCCCTCGCCGGAGCGGTTTGTTTTCCGTCCTTCAACTCATCTCCTCTACCGATGAAACTCCGGCACTGCATTCTACCTTGGGTTCTCGCCGCCGCTGGAGCCCATGGGGCGGAACTCGCCCACTATCGTTTCGACAATGGCTTCGCCGATGCGTCGGGAAATGGCCGGGACGGCGTGCTTACCGACATTGCGACGTTGGGAAACACCGCCATCGTCACCACCGACAAGGTCTTCGGAGCCGGTGCAATCGACTTCAGCGACGATCGCGATTTCATCGCGATCCCCGAACTGAACTTCCCCGCCGGTGCCACCTACACCATCGCCTTGTGGGCGAAGCGCGACAGCGGCAGCCGCACCTATGACGTGATGGCGGGGAATCGGTTCGAGGTTTCCTTCGAATGGTCGCCGGGGATGGAACGGACGGCATTTTGCGACGAATTCCCCTCCGCATGGGGCCGCGCACATTTTCGGTCGGGGGGGTTCGGTCGATTGCCAAGGGCTATGTGACGAAGTTGCCCAAAAGAAACTTTCCGATTGATTCAGAAACAAAAATGGTCGAGGGTTTTCACAGTAATTCGCGGAATGCGGATTCCCCGTTTTCACGTTAATCGCCTCGTTGGCTGCATCCGTTCACTCGCAGCAAACAGCTCAAGGCACGGTCTTCGTGTCTTTCCCACTCTACGCCAAAACGACCGATTTCTCACGCCACTTGGTTTCTCGAAACGCAATAAAAGAAAATAAGTGGCAACCCAATTGCTCCAACTGCCCGCAACGATGAAAAACTTCGCCTCGCTCGCACTGCTCTCCGTCGCCGGAGCCCTGTCCGCCTCGGCTGCACTGACGGACAATCTGGTCGCCTACTACAACTTCGAGGAAACCGGCACGACCGGCCTCCTCAACAAGGTGCCGGCGGTCAACACCCATAACGGCACCTACCTCAACGGCACGAGCTTCGGTGCCGGGGCGGGATTCGCAGGCGATGCCGCCTATGCGGGTGCCGAAGCTGGGGCTACCACCAATCGTTCCACCATGCTGGTCGGCAAGTCGCTCAATATCGCAAAGAGCGATGCAGGCATCGCGTCCGGGTCGGGGCAATTCTCGGTGGCCACGCTGACGAGCCGCGGCACGCCGCCCACAGCCGGTGACTTTGGCACCCTGGGGACGCAGTTCGCCCTGTCCGCATGGTTCTATCTGGCACCGGATGCCGACAACACGGGCACCACGGCTGACATCCTGCGCGACTTCGTCTTCGAGTCCCGCCTCAACGGCCCGGATAATACCGCGGTCTTTGATGTTTCCTTCGGCACCACGGATGCCGCGGGCACCACCTATGCCTCCTACGTCGCCAGCGCCACCCTCGGGGCCAACAACCGCGCGCTTGCCGCCGACGGATGGCACCATGTGGTCCATTCCTTCGCGACCTCAGGAGCCAATACGGTGATGACGATCTACATCGACGGCGAATTTGTCGGCACCGGCAGCGCGGCTACCACGACGATGGACTTCCGTGGGATCAACTTCGGCGCGAACCGCAATGGAGGCCGGATCTTCGACGGGATGATCGATGAAGTGGCCTTCTGGAACCGCCCGCTGACGCCCACCGAGGTCACCGAGCTCCGCGCCCTTGGCATGGCCGGCACGCCGCTGATAAACACGGTGGTAGTCGGCCTTTCAGCCAGCCCCACCGATGCGGGCTCAGTGAGTGGGACGGGCGCTTACGCACTGGGAACCCAGGTGACGATCACCGCCACCGCCAACCCAGGCTACATCTTTGAGGAGTGGGACGGCAGCTTCGCCGCCCAGACTGCTTCTTCATTTACTTACACCGCGAATGCCAGTGCCACCGCCAACGCCTTTTTCGGCGAAGACCCGGCTGACCCTGACGGCGATCGCCTGTCGAACTACGAGGAAATCGTCATCTACAAGACTCTGCCAAACAATCCGGACTCCGATGGAGATGAGATCCCGGACGGCGACGAGGTGGACATCACACGCACCAGTCCCACGACCAGCGACGCGATGTTGGTGAGCTTCGTCCGCCAGAACCTATCTCCGGATGCCGCCGGTGCCATCGTCATGTCGCCACTGCGCATCAATCGCAATCCGGCCACCGGTGCCATCAGCCTCTTCCTTTCGCTGAGCGGATCGCCCAATCATTCCACCTGGCAGGACATCGACCTCAGCAGCGCGACGATCGCTCCCGCTGGCGGTGGCTGGAACGTCACCTTTCCCGCGCCATCCAATAGCGTGAACAGCTACATCCTGCTGGATTCACAACCGTGACCCTGAAGCACGGAAACGGACTTTCCCAACTATCTCACACTTCGATCTTCCATGAATGCTTCACGACTTTCACTGATCGCTCTTGCCGGTTTTCTGCCGATCCTCACCGCCCACGCGGACCTGAACAGCGGCCTCATCGCCTACTATAACTTCCAGGAAGAAGGCACCGCCGGCATCGCCAACAAGGTTGGCGGCGGCGCGACTCACAATGGCACCTATGGCAGCGGCACCACCTTTGGGGTCACGCCGGCGATCGCCGGATCGGGTGCCGGATTCGTCCTGAATGCCGCCTACGCTGGCGTCGAAGCCACCACCACGACCGACCGCTCCATCCCGCTTGTGGGCAAGGCGCTGAACGTGGCCAAGGACGACGCGAGCGCCACCGCCGGCAGCGGATGGTTCAATGTTCCCACCCTGGGTGCTTCCACCCTCGGCTCCAACTTCGCCATCTCCGCGTGGTTCTACCTCGCCCCCGATGCAGACAATGGCGGGACCGACGTCGCGACGCTCCGCGACTACGTTTTTGAGAGTGCCGATCTCGACAACTTCGACGTTTCCTTCGGAACCAATGATACCAATGGGAACACGTTCGTATCCTGGATCGGCGGGACTTCGGGCGCACAAGTTGCCGGCACCTTGGCCACCGGCCAATGGCATCACGTAGTCCATGTGTTTTCCCAGGCCGGGACCAACACCGCGTTGTCGGTCTACATCAATGGCGCGAAGGTGGGCGCGACCGTCTCCACTCCGACGGCCAACATGAACTTCACGTCGTTGAACTTCGGTGCCGGCCGCACCGGCTTCCGCGTGTTCGATGGGATGCTGGATGAAGTGGCCGTCTGGAACCGCTCGTTCACCGCCAACGACGTCACGGAGCTCCATCAGCGGGGGCAGGCGTCGCTTGCCGTGAACGCCAATTTGGCCGCGGCGGGCAAGGCCTTCGTCAGCGTGGATCCTTCCGATCCGGCGATGGGAGTAACCTTCGGCACCGGGCTCTACAATCTGAATGACGAGATCTCTGGGGGCGTCGAGGCATCCCCCAACCCCGGCTATATCTTCACAGGCTGGGGATCCCCGTTCACCGGCCAGTCGAATCCCTTCCCTCACGTGGTCACGGCGTCCGTGAGCATCCCTGCGATCTTCGCGCAAGACTCGGCCGACGACGACAGCGACGGCCTGACCAACTACCAGGAGGAGGTCATCTATGGCACCTTCCCCAATGACGCGGATAGCGACGACGACCTCGTCAGCGACCGGGCCGAGATCCAGAACACGCAAACCAATCCCTTGGTCAGCCAGAGGGAAGCTGTGGACTACATCATCGCGAACCTGGGCAACGGCGTGGGACCGAACGACACGGTCCTCACCCGCAACCAGGCGAACAATACGCTCACCCTGAAGTTGACCGGGCAGTCATCCACCACGCTCACCACTTGGAGCGGCCTCACGCCCTCCACTCCGGGAACCACGGCAAGCCAAAGCGGCGGCGATTTCTTGCTTCAGACGCCGGGCACGGCCGATACGAAGCGCTTTTTCCAGGTAAAGGGGCAGGAGCCCTGAGGTCGACAGCGCCAGCGGCGGAGAGCGTGTCCCTGACCCGCGAACTGCCGTTGGCGATGTTTCCGGCACGAACCTGAATTCCATTCCATCGATCAGACACCGATCAACGACCACCTCCCCGTCTAAAACTCCATGACACGCCTTATCACATTCGGCATCCTCTCGCTGGTCCCCTTGGCCCAGGGAGCCATCACCGCGGGCCTCGTCGGATACTTCGATTTCGAAGATTCCGGAATCACCAACCAGGCTGGCGCTGTCGGTTCGACTGCCGTCCCCACCTTTGAAAACGGGGCCAATACCCTGGGGGCTGCCGCGACCGGTGTATTTGGTGCCTCGTCCGACACGAGCGGCGGCAAAGTCGGAAACGGCATCCTGTTCTCCGCGACCACCGGGAGCTCCACCGCCGGCGTCACGATTCCGATCGGTTTCGGGACCGGCCAGGATCTGGGCGCGTCCTTCACCGTCAGCTCATGGGTGAAGTTGAACAGTTCACCGGCCACTACCGCCACCAATCGCTATTTCGTCTACGAAGGCGGCACCCTGGCAGCCGGCAACTACGACATCTCGCTGAGCGTGCGCGACACCACCGGGACCTTCGGCGACGTAAACACGCTTGCGGACAACTTCCAGTTCTTCTCACAAGGTGGCACCGGCGGCGACGGCGCGAGCGGGCCGTCGGGCAGTACCGAGGGACGCACCCTAACGGCTTCTGCGGCAACCGCGCCGGGCCAGTGGGTTCACCTGGTGCAAACGTATCAGGCAGGTGCCACCAACACCACCGTCACGACCTATCTCAACGGCGTCGCCTTCGGCTCCGTGCTGACGAACTTGAATACGAACATCAGCAGCGCCGGCTTCGTGCTGGGTCGCGCCCGCTCCGGTTCAAACGACCGTGCTTTCGACGGCATAATCGACGAAGTCGCCATGTGGAATCGCGGCCTGACTCAGGAAGAGATCACGGAAGTCTATACCCTCGGCGTCAATGGTCAGGCCGTTCCCGAGCCCTCCGCCGCGATCTTCGGCGGCCTCGCCGGGATGCTGGCATTGCTGCGACGCCGGCGCGCCTGCCCGTGACATTCTCGTCATGCCAGGTGGCAAATCCCTCCATTCCGGGGATTTGCCACCTTGGCTTGCCGTCTCCAGAAGCGCCCATCCCGATGGGCGCTTGACCCGCTCGTGCGGCTGGCGATTGTCTTCCGGGAAACATGAACCTCGTCGAACTGGCGTCCCGCATCAAAGCCTCCCGCATGGCCAAGGGCTACACGCTCGACCGCGTGGCCGAGATTTCCGGATTGGGAAAAGGCCTGCTGTCCAAGGTGGAGAATTTCCGCGTCACGCCCTCGCTTCCCACGCTGGCCAAGCTCTGCGAGGCGCTCGGCATGAGCCTGTCCGAGCTTTTCGAGGGACTCGATGAAAAGCCCAAGCTGAGCATCACCCGGGTCGGCGACCGCAAGGAGATCGAGCGCGACCGCGACCAGTCCGATATCGACTACCACGCCCTCGCCCATGGCCGGCCGGACCGGAACATGGACCCATTCGTCCTCGACGTCCCCGCGGGCGGCGGCCGGCGCGAGGCGATGCCCCACGAAGGCGAGGAATTCCTCATCGTCCTGAAGGGCGGCATATCATTTGAATACAACGGCGAGGTCCACCTGCTGAAGGAAGGCGACTCCGCCTACTTCGACGCCGAGGTCGATCACCGGGTCTTCAATCCGGGCTCGAAGGAGGCCAAGGTCCTCTGCGTCTTCCTCGGCCGGCCGATGTGAGACCGGCGCGAATGCCCTCAGGGATTTCAGCCGATTGCTACCCAAATCGGGCCGCTTGCCCTTAGGGCAACCCCGCTTCACTCGAAATTCGCGTCCCTTAGCGTCCATTCGCGGTCCGGATTTCCATCTTCGGAAGCCCCGAAGCCAGCCACCTTCACTATTGCACTTTCCGCCACCCGCATCCCACGCTCGGCGCGTGCCGACCGTCCGCCTCAAGTATTTCAGCTACCACCCCGCGATCTGGCCCCGCATGATCGGGGAAGTCACGCGCGACGCCAAACCGGGCTCGCTCGTCCAGGTGCTGGATAAGGAGGGCAAGCCCTTCGGCAGCGCCTTCTGGAACCCGAAGGCCGGCATGCCGCTGCGGGTCTTCGCCCATGGCGACGAGGGGGTGGACGAAAGCTTTTTCCTTGGCGCCATCCAGCGCGCCGCCTCGCTGCGCCGAGAGGTGCTGAAGCTCGATGAAACGACCGAGGCCTACCGCGCCATCCACGCCGATGCCGACCAGATGCCCGGCCTCGTCGCGGACAAGTTCGGCAAGGTGATGTCGCTCGAGGTGACCAATCTCGCCGCCTTCCAACGCCTCGACGCCTGGGTTCCCGCGCTGCACGAAGCCTTCGGCACGGAGCAGGCCCACATCCGCGTCGATCCCGATCTCGCGCGGATCGAGGGCATTCCTTCGCTCACCCATCACCTTTCCGAAAAGCTGCGCCCGCTGAAAATCCGCGAGCACGGCGCGACCTTCCAGATCGATCCCGCCGGCGGCCACAAGACCGGCTTCTTCTGCGACCAGCGAGATAACCGGAAGAAATTCGGCGAACTCGCCGCAGGCCGCAGCGTGCTCGACCTCTGCTGCTACACCGGCGGCTTCTCCGTGAATGCCGCCCTCGCCGGTGCCGAGGAGGTCACCGCCGTCGATCTCGATGAAAACGCCATCGAGATGGCCAAGCGCAACGGCAACCTCAACCAGAAGCGCATCAAGTTCACACACGGCGATGCCTTCACCTGGGCGCGCACCATGATCGAAAACGGCCGCCAGTGGGACCTCGTCATCGCCGACCCGCCGAAGTTCATCCACGGCAAGGAGGACCAGCTCGGCCACAACAAGTACCACGACCTGAACAAGCTCGCGCTCCAGCTCGTGAAGCCCGGCGGCCTGTTCGTCACCTGCTCCTGCTCCGGCATGCTCTCGCCGGACGAGTTCGAAAAAATCGTCGTCTCCGCCGCCCACCGCCAGGACCGCCGTCTGCAAATCTTCGACCGCACCGGCGCAGGACCGGACCACCCCACCCTCTCGAACTACCCCGAGTCACGCTACCTCAAGCTGCTCTGGTGCCGCGTCATCAGCTAAAATGTAGCCGCGCGTCTATGACATGTAGCGACGCGTCTATGACCGTCGCACTTCAGCGGCACCCGCCGCATCCCTGTGCCTCCGATCCGCCATCTCTTCTGCTGCGACCGACCACCGCACCGTCTCTCCCTGACTGCTGAAAGTCAGACGCCAGAAAGAGCCGCCCCACATGCGACCGGCGATCTCTCCGTCCCACCGGGACGACTCATAAAAGCCCGGCACACAGTGCCGGGACCGGCGTTGACTGGAAGACGTGTCCTGTAGGGACACCTCATGCGTTTGGCAGCACTTCGCGAACTGGCTATCACGCGAAATCTGTTAGAAGGAACACGGCACCGCCCATCCCCGGCGTAAGGAGCCGCGACCTTACTGTCGCGCCCCCATCCCCGACATAAGCAGCCGCCACCCCACCACCGCGCCCTACCCCAATCCTCTCCTACCTCTAGATTTCGCGCTTTGTCGCGGTTCTCTCCAAACTCCCGGGTCACCCGAAGCCGGAGCCGCCATTCTACAGCTTCCGCTCCTTGATCTCCGCCACGATCTCCGTGATGAACTCACCCACCGGCTTCGCCCCAAGATCGTCCCGGTCACGATGCCGCACGGAGACGGTCCCCTCCTCCACTTCCTTCGCACCGAGCACGAGCATATACGGCACGCGCTCAAGTCGGGCATTGCGGATCTTCGCACCCACCTTGTCGGACGAGTCATCGAGCGAGACGCGGACGCCGGCTTCAGCGAGCTGGGTCGTCAGCGCCTCGGCGGCTTCGAGGAACTTATCGGAAATCGGCAGCACGCGGACCTGCTCCGGCGCGAGCCACGTCGGGAACTTGCCCTCGAAGTGCTCGATCAGCAGACCCGTGAAGCGCTCCAGCGAACCGAACGGCGCGCGGTGAATCATCACCGGCCGGTGCGTCGTATTATCCGCACCGACATATTCCAGCTTGAAGCGCTCCGGCAGCACGTAGTCCACCTGCACGGTGCCAAGCTGCCAATCGCGGCCGATCACGTCCTTCACCACGAAGTCGATCTTCGGACCATAGAATGCAGCCTCACCCGCTTCCTCCGTGAATGGCACGCCCAAGGTCGCCGCGGCTTCGCGGCACGCAGCCTCGGCGAGATCCCACTTTTCGGGATCGCCGGTGAACTTGCTATCATCCGGATCGCGCAGACCAACGCGCACGCGATAGTCGGTCATCCCAAGCGTCGTCAGCACCGTCTTCACCAGGCTCAGGCAGCCGATCAGCTCCTTCGCGATCTGATCCGGCGTGCAGAAAAGGTGGGCATCATCCTGCGTGAAGCCGCGGACGCGGGTCATGCCGCCGAGCTCGCCGGATTGCTCCCAGCGATACACCGTGCCGAATTCCGCGAGGCGCACCGGCAGATCCCGATACGAGCGGTGCTCGCTGGCGAAGATCTTGATGTGGTGCGGGCAGTTCATCGGCTTCAGCATGTAGCCCTCGTAGGTGCCGTCGGACAGGCCGTTGATCAGCGTGGCGCAGGAGGCATCCTCATCCGCCAGCTTCTCTAACACATCCCGCTCCGCAATCGCCGGGTACTGGCTCTCCTGATAGTACGGGAAGTGCCCGGAGGTGCGGTAAAGATCGAGCTTGCCGATGTGCGGCGTGAAGACCTGCGAGTACCCCTGCTTGTCGAGCTCCGCGGTGATGAAGTCCTGCAACGCACGACGAACCAGCGCGCCCTTCGGCTTCCACAGGATCAGCCCCTGGCCGACCGCTTCATCGATGTGGAAAAGCTGCAGCTCCTTGCCGAGGCGGCGGTGGTCGCGCTTCTTCGCCTCTTCCAGGCGGACAAGGTGCTCTTCTAACAATTCCTTCGACTCGAAGGCCGTGCCATAGAGACGCTGGAGCTGCCCCTTCGACTCATCGCCCAGGTAGAAGGACGATGACACCGACATCAGCTTCACGTTCTTGCACTTGCCGGAGTAGCCGACGTGCGGGCCGGCGCAGAGGTCGATGAATTCGCCATTTTGGAAGCAGGAGATTTCCTCGCCTTCCGGAATCTTGTCGATCAGGTCCAGCTTGAAGCGGCTCGGATTGTCCGGGCGCTCGGAAAGACCGCCGAGGCGACCGCTTTCCGCCATCGCCTTCGCTTCCTCGCGGGTCAGCACGCGGCGCTCGAACTTCTGGTTCTCCTTCGAGATCTTCTTCATCTCCGCCTCGATCTTCTCGAAATCGTCCGGCGTGATCCGGTGCTTCATCTCGAAGTCGTAGTAGAAGCCGCTCTCGATCGGCGGGCCGTAGGCGAATTGCGCGTCCGGCCAGATGCGCAGGATGGCGGTCGCCATCACGTGGGCGCAGGAGTGGCGCAGGCGCTCCAGATCCGTCATCTGGGCGCGTTCTTCGAGAGTCTTCCGTTCGGACATGGGGCGGGGAGATTGGCGCGGCGGACCGGTTTTTCAATGCCGAATCCGGTCCGTTTCCGCCGCTTTCGCGTGGCCGGGAGAGTGCCCATTTGCCCATCCGCCATCCAGTCCAGTCGACGAGCCCACCGGAAACGCCCGGACGCGACGTCAAAAATCCGACATCACATCGACGCCAACGGAGCCTCTGAACGAGGAGCCGTAATCGCCCTCGCCTGAAAGACGCTGGACCCGCTCGTCCTGCAGCTTTCGCTCCTCCTCCCGGTTGACGGACGATGGGCCGAGCTGGAGGGCTGCCGCTGAGTGCGCGCCACTGTCGAGCGGATCGACACCGCCCAGCGGTCCGCAGCAGGCGAGTGCAAGCGCTCCGCAAATTGACAAGGTGCCTTGGATAAGAACCGGCATTTTCTTCATTTCGGTTGCTCCCGCCGCGCGAAAGCATCGCCTTCCCTCACCCGCCCGCGACTCCACAGCCCATCCTTCCAGCTCCCGGAGAGCGCCGGGCACTCCGCCAGCGCTCGATCCGCCTCCGCACCGCCCTCGCGCTGGTGCATCACGCGATTGCAGCGGGCGAGCGTCCATTCCGCATGCGGCCGCTCGCGAAGCTCGATGCCATCCCCCGCCGCGACCGCGCCATGCCGCAGCACCCGGAAGTAGAATCCCGTCCGCCCGTTCCGCTCCACCTGCGCGGCCAGGTCCTTCACCTGCCAGCGCCGCGCCAGCTTCCAACACGGCTGCCGCGGCTGCGAAACCTGCACCAGCGCCTCCCCCACGGCAAAGATGTCACCGATGCACACCTCCTCCTCCAGCAATCCACGCGTCGTCAAATTCTCGCCAAAGGCCCCGGTCGGCAGCCCGGCCAAGTCCGGAACCTCATTCCAATACGCATAGTGCTCGGAGGGATAGACGCACACCGCCTTCTCCACGCCGCCGTGGACCCGGGTGTCCGCCACCTCGTCACCGCGGAAGCCCTGATAGCCCAGCCACTGAGGACCCTCCCGCGCCTGCTTGTAGAAGCCCGTGACCCAGTCCTTGTCCCACCACGCGCCACTCCCGCCACTGGTCACCTGCGCCGCCGGACCGGTATGGAGAGCCATCACGAGCATGCCGCGATTCTCCGAAGCCGGGGTCCGCGGTCAAGCCGGCGGATTTCCCGTATTGCCCGGCGGAGGGCTTTGCGCCTTGGTTCGGCCGTGCCCGGTCACCAGGAATGGATCGTCCTCGCCGCCGGGTTCCTCGCGGCGGTGATGAATGCCGTGGCCGGCGGCGGCACCATGCTCACCTTCCCCGCCCTCATGGCGGCAGGCCTCAGCGGCGTGATGGCAAATACCACCTCCACGGTCGCCCTTTTCATCGGCATGCCCGGCAGCGTCTGGGCCTTCCGCCACCGGCTGCGCGAGGTGAAGGCGTGGATCGTCCCGCTGGGAATCGTGAGCCTGTTAGGCGGGCTGGCCGGCGGCTGGTTGCTGCTCGCGCTGCCGTCCTCCTACTTCGATGCCGTGGTGCCGTGGCTGCTGCTGATGGCCACCACCCTGTTTCTCCTGAATGCCCCGATCCAGCGCTGGCTGAAGAAAAAGCGCGGCGAAGGCCACGACACCGAGCCCGACCGCCCAAAAACCTGGGGCCTCGCCTTCCAAACCGGCGTCGCCATCTACGGCGGCTACTTCGGCGCGGGCATCGGCATCATGATGCTGGCCGGCCTCGGCCTCCTCGGCCTGCGCGACGTGAACCGCATGAACGCGCTGAAATCCGTGCTCGCGCTCCTCTGCAATATCGCCTCCGTGGCCTACTTCATCGCCTGCGGCAGCGTCGATTGGCGGCTCGCCGGCTGGCTCATCGCCGGCTCCATCCCCGGCTATTTCCTCGGCGCCCATTTCGCCCAGAAAATCCCCGCCATCGCCGTCCGGATCATCGTCGCCGTCATCGGATTGGGCATCGCGGGCCATCTTTTCTGGAAACAGATGGCCTGAAAATGACGCCGGAAAGCGCAATCCAAGAGCCCACGAGATCCGCGGAATCTCGCAAAAACCCATGTCCACCCTCTCCTGTCTTTCTCTGTGACCTCCTGCCTTTCCTCCTGTTCCCCTCTGTGGTGAAGCAGCTCGAAGCCACCTGAAAAGCATCAGCAAACCTGACGGAGAGCCCAAAAAAGGCCGCCAAACCCCGATTTCGCTCGTTTCGATCGTTTCGTTGTTCCCCTTTGACAAGACGACGGGATTTTTCGGAGCGCCCTTAAGTCCGTTTGCGTCGAATCCCAGCGATCGAAGGAACCGGACCAAGCAGGATGGATGGGATGGATAGGATTCTAGAGGTCTCCCGTTCCAGCTTCCCCGGCATTCTCAATCCCATCCATCCTATCCATCCTGGTCCCAAAAAGAACCGGAATCCTCCGCATTACGCGTTCGCGGGACTTGCACCCGGTCGGCTGGGCTGCTAGATACGCCCGCGTTCACCCCACCCCCCCCTATACTACATGAAGATCACGATCATCGGGACCGGATATGTCGGTCTCACCTCCGGCACTTGCTTTGCCGAAGTTGGCCACGAGGTTACCTGCGTTGACAACAACCCGGACAAAGTCGCCACCCTGCTCGCCGGCCAAGTGCCGATCTATGAGCCCGGCCTTGAGGAATTGGTGAAGCAGAACGTGGCCGCCGGCCGCCTGAAATTCACCACCTCCACCGAGGAAGGCGTCAAGAATGGCGAGGTGATTTTCATCGCCGTGCCGACCCCGCCGCAGCCGGATGGCTCGGTGGACCTGTCCTTCATCGAGAAGGTGGCCCGCGAGATCGCCCAGTGCCTCACCCCGGAGCTCGGCTACCGCGTCATCGTGGACAAGTCCACGGTGCCCGTGAAGACCGGCGACAAGGTCGAGCAGACCGTCCGCCGCTACGCCCCTCCTGGCGTCGAGTTCGGCGTCGTCTCCAATCCCGAGTTCCTCCGCGAAGGCTGCGCCGTCGATGACCTGCTGCATCCCGACCGCGTCGTGATCGGCTCGAATGACGACCGCGCGCTGGCCTACATGCAGAAGATTTATGAGCCCTTCGTGGCTCCGGTGCTCGTCACCGACATCAACTCTGCCGAGCTCATCAAGCACGCCGCGAACTCCTTCCTGGCGCTCAAGATCTCCTATATCAATGCCGTGGCGAACATCTGCGAGGCCTCCGGTGCCGACGTGGAAAAGGTCGCCGAAGGCATCGGCATGGACAAGCGCATCGGCCGCTCCTTCCTGAATGCCGGCCTCGGCTACGGCGGCTCCTGCTTCCCGAAGGACATCAAGGCCTTCATCCATATCTCCGAAACGCTCGGCCAGCCCTTCGGCCTGCTCAAGGAAGTCGAGAAGATCAACGCCGACCAGCTCGACCGCTTCCTCAACAAGATCCGCGAGAAGCTCTGGGTCTTCCGTGAGAAGAAGATCGCCCTCTGGGGCCTCGCCTTCAAACAGAACACCGACGACGTCCGCGAATCCGTCGCCATCCGCCTCGCCCAGAAGATGCTCGCCGAAGGTGCCACCATCCGCGCCACCGACCCGGAAGCCATCGAGACCGCCAAGAAATTCGGCGAACTCAAGGGCGACATCACCTACCACACCGACCTCTACGAGACGCTTGATGACGCCGACTGCCTCATCATCGCCACCGAGTGGCCGGCCTTCGCCAAGGTCGATCTCACCGAGATCACCAAGCGCCTCCGCACCCCGCTCGTCTTCGACGGCCGCAACCTCCTCGATCCAAAGGACGCCAAGGCTGCGAACCTCGAATACATTTCCATCGGCCGCTGAGGCGGGCGGAGACAGAGACAGAAGACTGTCAGACGACAGACACAAGACTTGAACGAAGAGGCGCGAGCACCAGCTCGCGCCTCTTTCTTTTCGCCCCCTCAGTTGCATCGGTCCTCGCCTCCGAACAATTCAAGATCGGACTGCGTAGCCCTAACCTAACGGGCTCACCATAGCCCGGCTCGCCGGGCGATCCCATAAGGGGCATCGACATTCCTGTCGATGTGCGCCGGTCCGGCGCACCACCGGCCAAGCCGCCACCACCACCAAGCCTCCTTCTTCGTCCCAACGGGACGGCTTATAACAGCCTGGCACGAAAGTGCCAGGTAAGCACCTCACACCCATCGCGTCACAACGTGACGCCTCATGCTGGGAAGGGATCGCATCCTTGAAGGGTCAGTTCCCGTCGTGGCGTCGACGAAATGTGAATGGCCGAGTCCCCGCCTCAAATTGACGGCAGCCTTGGGATTGCTTACGGTTCACCCGTGAGCACCACTCTGACGATCCACAATCTGGACAAAGGCGTGGAAGAAAAGCTGCGTATCCGCGCCGCTCTCCATCAGCGTTCGATGGAAGCAGAGGCCAAGGAAATCCTGACCCGCTCGGTGGCAGAAGACGACCCGCTCGTTTCGACCCTCACCTCCGCCCAGGAGCGGATGCGCACCGCGATTGAGTCCGTGCGTGGAATCTGGACCGACCGCGGCACCACCAGCGAGTGGATGCAAGCAAGCCGTGCCGACGACAACGACGATGCTTATTCTGGTCATCCGCAGACCGGGCGCTGAGGCGGACCGAGGCAGAAGACGGTCAGACGACAGACACAAGACTTGAATGAAGAGACGCGAGCACCAGCTCGCGCCTCTTTTCTTGGTCTCTAAATGCCGGCTTTCTATTGAGAAGAGCCCTGCCTCAGAACGGGAGATTTCAAAGGCTTCTTAAAACGATCCTCGAAGAGCGATGCTTCACCAAGCCGTCCACGCAGCCTGTTCTTCATTACTTCAACATTCTCGGAAACCTCGCGCCCTAACAGGGATTTGAAATCCTCATGAATTGCCTTGCGCCTCTTGTTAGGTAGCCTAAGCCCCTTCTTGGTAACTGCAGCGCCCGTAATCATCTTCGGGGCACTGGGTTGATAGTATTTCGTTTTGCTCGGATGCGGTGTGAGGCCGTAGCTGCGAACAATACGCTTTACCTCCCCAGCCAAACGTCGGGTCGCTCCGTCACCAGAACATGTAATATCATCAACGTAGCAAGAAAATGTAACACCCCCACTTTCGCAGCAATCATTAATCCGATCAAACATCACTCGATAAGCGTAAAAAGAAAGAATTGTACTTACACTCGATCCAGTAGGTATATGCCCCCTGATCACAACAAGACGAGTTAATATTGAGGCAACATCCAAATCCAATTCGAATTGCTTTGCGAAGCACTTCCACACATACTTATATGAGGCACTCTGAAAAAACTTTTGAATGTCCATCGTGAACGCTCTCTTGCCGGCGTTATGAGCATGCCTGCGGGCATTCCCGATATAAGACCTTCCCTTTACTCCGGACTGAAGATAATCGGGAACTTCAATTCTTACGAGCAAAGTGCTAAGTCGCTTGTGAGCAACCTGAAGCTTCCGAAGCGGGTGCTCGATTCCCCTGCCGTCATGCTGAAAACAAGCGTATGACTTTTCGCAATCGCCAACAAACGCCTTGAGTGCTTTGCCAGATTTGAACCCAAGCAAAGAAGCGAGTTTGTTTGGACCAGCTCGATACAACGGAGACTTTTCTATCGGGTATCGAGCGATCATGCGGGAGAGGCTCTAGATTCTGGTCGCACGTTCGATCCAATCCAACATGTCAATCGCTTTACGAGAAATCGGTCTCCGCCCCTCGGCCGAATCGGCATGCTCGGTGAAATAGATCAACGAACTCAGCGGCAACTTGAAGTATTCCGCATACTTCGAAAGAAGCTCCAAGGAGGGCTTCTTATTTCCTTTCTCAATTCCGCAAAGATGCGCTGCGGTGATCCCAAGCTGGTCCGCCAATTCTTTTTGGCTCACCCGATGGTAGAGTCGAACAATTTTTAACGTCTTATTCAAATTGGCAATTGGTTTAGTAGAAGCTGGTTATCCTTAGCATCTCGCGGACCTCGCCTTTGGGCTAGTCATCGGAAAACCAAGAGTTCAGCCATCCCCAAATCTTTACGAATGTCGATTCCACCGGGGGAATCCACATCACGATCTTGATAAGAGCACGACTTACGAAAACCCAACGAACGATCAATTTGATCGTTCGAATGAATTTCGCAACCAGCCCCCTGTGTTGAATATGGTTGGTGTTTAACGCGGGCTTGTGGCCGCCAGAATCCTCTGGCTTCCCCGACTCGTGGATGTCTTGTGACATTTGGTTTCGTAGTGGCCTTTGGCATAATTGCCTCCGGTCGTCTTCCACTACGAGTCATCGCGTTTAAACACAGGGCTTGCCTACCTCTGCCAATGCCGCGTGAGCGTCTCGCGCGGCAATAACTCCTCCAGTAGCGATCCGAGGCGTCGAGGCGTCCGGGGCTGCTCTGGCGGGTTAAGGTTGGGGGTAAAATACCCCCGCAGGTTCTCGAAAGAACCTCTTCTTTAGTGACGGATATGCGATCACCAACCATTCGCCGCTGACCATGCTGGATTCAGAAAAATGCTCAAGGACTTTCTTCACCTCAAAGATAATTTTTTACCCAATGGGCCCAATCTGACCTTGGGTCGATCCTTGGATTCTGAATCCTTCCCGGCGAGTGCTTTGCGACCGCCGCATTTCGCCCCTTCCGTCGAGCCACTAGGAATTGGGAATCTTCATTTCCCCGCAGAAAGCTTGAAACCTCCGCCTCACCAGCCTTCCCTCCCCTTCCCCGCGCCTCCAGTCTTCCCTCTGTCGTCTTCCAGTCTTCTGTCTCTGCCTCATCCATGAAATCCCCGCGCCGCGCTGCTGTCTCCATTCTCCGGGCTTGGACGAAGGGGCATGCCTATGCTGAAAACCTGATCGAGCGGCATGCTTCGCGGAACGACCTCTCCTCCGCCGACCGGGCGCTGCTGAATGCGATCGTGCTCGGCGTGCTGAGGAATTTGCGGCTGCTCGACCACTGGATCAGCCAGCTTCGCAAGGGCAAACTGGATGACGAGACGCGAGACATCCTGCGCGTGGGGCTTTGCCAGTTGCTGATCCTGGAGCTGCCCGATCACGCGGCGGTCTTCGAAACCGTGGAACTCGGCAAGAGCGGTGCGCGGGGGCTGATCAATGCGGTGATGCGCCGCGCGGCGGCGACGAAGAAGAAACTCTTCGACCTGGAAGGCGTGCCGCCGGAGACCTGCTACTCGCATCCGGAATGGCTCTTCAAGCGCTGGAAGAAGGCCTACGGGAAGGAAGAAGCGATCGAGCTGATGGCCTTCAACAACCATCCCGCACCGACCATCGCGCGGCTCAACCCGCTCGTGGCGTCCGATTTCCAGGCGCCGGAAAGCGACTTGCCCGATGGCTTTTTCCAGATCGAGGGCCCGATTCCCAACCACCTTCTCGCGTCCGGCGCGATCTACATCCAGGACCCCGCGACGCGGCACTCCGTGGACTTATTAGACCCGCGCCCCGGCGAGCGCGTGCTCGATGCCTGCGCCGCCCCGGGCGGCAAGGCCTTCCTCATCGCCGCAGCCCAAGGCGGCGGCAAGGACCTCGTCTGCACCGACTCGAACGAGAAGCGCCTGCCCCGCCTGCGCGAGAATCTCGAGCGCCTTCAAATCAAGGACGCCGAGATCGACTGCCACGACTGGAGCACGCCCGGACCGGGGAAGTGGCACGGCGCCTTCGATGCGATCCTGCTCGATGTCCCCTGCTCGAACACCGGCGTCTTCCGCCGCCGCGTCGATGTCCGTTGGCGCCTCAAGCCCGCCGACATCACCGCCCTGACCAAGCTCCAGCGCCAGATCATCGAGAACGCCTTGCCCTGCCTCAAACCCGGCGGCCGGCTCGTCTACTCCACCTGCTCGGTCGAGGCCGAGGAGAATGCCGCGCTCATCGACGCCGTGCTCGCCGATCACCCCGAGTTGTCCCTCGAGGACACCCGCCAGGCACTCCCGCAGCGGGATGGCACCGACGGCGCCTTCGCCGCCTGCCTGCGGCTGGCTTGACCGCAGCGCTCCTTCCTACACCAAGGGAAGAAACGAACCGCAGATGAACAGGATGCACGCAGATCCAAGGGCGAAAGCCCGGCCTGCTGCCCTTCTACAGACCCGCTCCACCACCACTAGCGCCCATCCCCTCCGTCCATCTGCGTTCATCCCGTTCATCTGCGGTTGAAATCCTTCCACGACCCCGGGCTTAACCGCCAAACCCGCTCTTGCGACGTCCGCGGAAAACTGAACACTCGGCCCGACCTGACCCCGATGAAATCCTGTTTCGGCATGTTCCTCACCCTGATCGTCCTGCTCGCTGTCATCTTCAGCGGAGCGGCCATCTGGTACCTGAGCGACACCGCCGAGTTCACGCGGAAGGACGCGCCGGCGGTGCCCGCGGCGCGGTAGTCCTCAGGCCGGACAGCAGCGGCCCGCCAGCAGTGGTACGTAGTCCCGCCTTCAGGCGGCCTCGAAGCACCTTACAAGTCCGCTTAAATCATTCCGTGAAGCCTCTTAGCCGCTGAGTCGCAACAAACGGCTTCAGCTTATCGCGCGACCCGGAAGTTTGAAGTGAACCGCGAAATCACGCGAAAATGCGCGAAATCTAAAGGCAGGAGAAAATCTTCATTCTGGCAAATTTCGCGTTTTTTCGCGTTTTTTCGCGGTTCAATCTCTTCGCCCGAACCCGGCTCGGACGACGACGTTTAAAGGCAAGTCCGCCTGAAGGCGGGACTACCTACCGCTTGGATCTCAGCGTCTTCCTTCTGCCAGTTTCTCACCCAATTTCCATCTCCGACTCCCCGCAGCACGACCCGCGCGCGTGAACACACGACTCGCACCACCCAACGCCATCGACGACCAGCACCGCCTCGCGGCCACAGGTCGCACACGCCTCGGTTTCCCCCTCCACGACAGCCAGCTTTGACTCGAGCTTCGGCTTCGCAGGTTCGCCTTCCATGCCGGAAACTACTTCCGCTTGCCGATGGATTCCAGCGCCCGTTCGATGAGCATCTTCATCTCGGGATCCGCCTCGGCACGCGCGCCTTCCAGCACCGGCACCGACTTGGCGGTGCCGACCTTGTCTAACAACCGGACGGCGGACATCCGCTGGGTCACGGTGGTCTCGGGAAAGCGGGCCAGCAGCTTGTCCTCGATGCCCGTACCGAGTTCGCCGTAGCTCTGCTCCCACTTGTTAGGTTCGAGCAGCCACAGTTGATCGACCAAGGGAATCGCAGCCTGGTCGTTGCGGATCGCGAGGAAGGTCACCAGCGACTGCGCGACGTCCTCGCCGGGCGGGATCTTCTCGATCACACCCCGCACGATGGCCTCCATGCCATCGCCCGGCTCGCTCCACTTTGGCAGCGCCTTGCCGATCTCGAATCGGATCGCGGCGTCGCCCTCCTGAACCAGTTCGCCCATCCGCTTGACGATGTCCTTGCGGTAAAGCTTCGGCTCGACCGGTGCGAGGCGATTGACGGCGCGGCGGGCGCGCTCGAGGTCGATGCTTTCCAGCTCGCGCTTGTTCAGCTCGTAGAAGGCCGGGTTGGCGGGATCGGTCAGCTTGTCGAGCGGCCCCTCCTGGAAGCTGTCGTTCCTCACCACCACCTCGATGATCCGCAATTCCTCCGACGGGCGGCGAACTTCGCCGAAGCGTTCGCACAAGCGAGCCAGCACCGACAGATCCTCCTTCACGCCGGTCACCACCATCAGGTAGTCGCCGGAGCGCGGGTACATGTGCGAGCTCGGGCTGGCCCCGGAATTCCGCACGATGTAGTCGCGGACCTGGAGCCGGTGAAACTCGCGCAAGCCGTGCAGCCAGATGCCGATGGCATTCGGATCGGACTCGAGGGCACGCTCCATCGGCTCGTAAACGATCTCCTTCTTCAGCGCCTCCACGGCCTCGTTCCTCGAGGATGGCGGCGCCACCGCGATCGGCGAGCCGTCGGACGGGCGATCGCTTTCCGTGACCGGGCCGCCCGTCTCACTGCCGGTGGTGAAAACGAACGGCAGCGACAGCAGCCCGGCCGCCGCGGCGAGAGCCCCCACGACGGCACGGCCGCGGGCGCGGGGATTGGCGGCGATGAGCAGCACTCCGCAGACCAAGGCGGAAAAGCCGGCCAGCATCAGCCGCTTCGATTGCCCGGTGCCGTAAAGAACGCCGCCGGGCGAGCCGCCGAAGATCAGCAGCAGGGCGACGATCACCGCGATCAGCACCGCGCTGAAGCCCAGCAGCAGCCGCAGCGGAGAGGTCGCCTCGATCGGATGATGGACCGGCTCGGGCGCGTACTGGACCGTCTGGAAAGTCGAGTGGGAAGGTGCGGCTACGGACTTCGGCACCCGGGCGAAGGAATCCAGCGATGGCACGCGGCGCTCGCCGGGATAGAATTTCTTGGCGCGGACCACGACCTCGTCATTCACGCGAAAGCGGTGTTCGCAGGTGCCGCACTCCACCATGCGGTCGCGCAGTTCCAGGCCCACTTTGAAGCGTTGCCCGCATCCGGGGCACCGGATGGAGAGCTTTTCCGCGTCGGCGTGTGGTTGATCCATGTCCCGGAAAGATTGGCGGAAGAGTCGGGCAATGCAACCCGGGAGAACCTCCCAGCCGTTAGACCGATTCCCGCTCGCGGCGGAGGTGCACGGCCACGCATTCCGTATCCGGCAGGATATATTTCTCCACAGTCACTTCCACCGCCGTGACCACCCCGAAGTCCATTGCGAGGCCGGCAACATCCGCCGCCAGGGTCTCGATCAGCCGCCGCGGACGAGCCGCCGCGAGGTCCTGGATCGCCCCGGCCAATGCGGCATAGTCGAGCGTGCGGGAAATCTCGTCACCCATCGTGTGGAAAGGTGACGATACCGACAACTTCACGCTCACCCGCAGTTGCTGCGGCAGCGCGCGCTCCTCATCCGGGACGCCGATGTGACAACTCACCTTGAGACGGCGGATTTCGATCTGGTGGCGATCTTCCATGGCAGACCCGTCAGCGGGCATAGAGACCACAAGGTGCCGACACCGCACACGGCCCGCCGGTGATGCCCACGGGCGGAATGATGATGTCCACCGGCTGGCCGTTCACCTTGAGCGTGGCGGCGGCGGCGGGCGCTTCCAGGCCCTGCTGGGTGAAGGGCGCGGTGACGATGGGAGCCCGCTGGATCAGCTCCGCCGGGGCCAAGCCGGTGAGCGAGGTTTCGAAAACGTGCCCCGCGACTTCCACCCGGGCCGAGCAGGCATCGGACCCGGAGAAGATCTCGATCTTCGCCTCCAGCACCGGCGCGTGTTCGAAGGGCGTGCCGGCGAAGATCTGGGGGCCGAAGTAGGCAGCCACCTCGGGATTGCTGCTGACGAATCCGCAGACCGCCGGCGGAGCCGATGGGTCAGGCTGCCACAAGACGATCCCGGCCGGAGCCGAGCCGACCGGCGTGTGCACCATCCGCGCGACGTGGACGATCACGTTCGGCATCTCGATTCCCGACGCAGTCACGGCGATCAGATCCACGCCCCCTTCCCAGCTCATCCATTGTGTCACGGCCATGGCGCGAGGCTTGATGATGAAGCAGGGAAAGCAAGCCCGGTGGTGGCTTGTCTCTCTCGCAGCGGAATGGCTGCGCCATTCCGGCGGGGCGGGAAGATAGATCGCGACTTCGATTGCCGGTGCGGTCCGAACGCCGCCGGAACGACGCAGGCGTTCCGCTACAACGGCATTCAATCTCACACCGGATGCTCGATCAGCCCTTGATTCAGCGCCTCGACCAGCAGCGTCCGAGTCGGCCGATTCAGATCCAACCCCAACGCAGCAGCAGGCGTGACCCACCGGAATTCCTGCGCCTCGTCATTGAGGATGACGTCCCCGGGCTGGGTGCGGGCCACGTAGTTGAGCAGCAGGAAGTGCTCCGGCCGCTGGAACTCGGTGGAATCGATGCAGTCCTGCACCAGCACGAAGGCGGGCTGGGTGATCTCCAGCCCCGTCTCCTCGCGGATCTCGCGGCGCAGGGCATCGAGCGAGCTTTCCCCACGGCGGATCTTGCCGCCCGGGATGCCCCAGCGGTGGCCCCACTTGTGGGTGCGGACCATCAGCAGCTTGCCACGGCCATCGTGAAGCAGCGCACCGACGGTAGGCACCGGCCGCGGCTTCCAGCCCGGTCGTTCCAACAAGCGCTGCAGCACCGCCAGATCCGGCACGGTCAGGTCCGGCCGCGCCGCCGCCAAGGGCCCCGCGTGCGTGTAGCCCGTCAGCACCGCGATCGACGTGAGATTCCCGTGGCGCGCCGTATCGATGTCATGGGTCATGTCGCCCACGAAGGCGCTTTCCTCCGGAGCGAGGCGGTGCGTTTCCAGGATACCGAGGATCCGTTCGCGCTTGTCCAGCACACCGGAGTAGGTCGCTTCGAAAAAGTCGGCCAGCCCGAGCCCGACAAGCTGCGACTGGAAGGCATCGCTATCCATGCTGGTCAGGACGAAGCAGCGGATGCCGTGGTCGCGGCACCACTCGAGCTTCTCCCGGGCATGTGGCAAAATCGTCACGGGCACCTGCGACGCACCGAAGGCCTTGCGGAAATGAACCTCCAGCTCCCCCAGCGGGACGCCGGGGATCATTTCCTCATAGAACTCGGCGTAGGGCAGCCTGAAGCGCAGGCGGAAGCCCTCGCGGTCCAGGGGCTCCTTGCCGTAGATGCCGAGCACGTGATTGGTCGCCTCCAGCACCGGCGGGAGATCATCCACCAGCGTGCCGGACCAATCGAAAATCAGGTTGCGAAACATGGAAAGGGTATCAGTCAGCCGACCTGGAAACGGATGCTCTTCACCACCCCGGCACCGGCGGCTTGCTGGACCTTTTGCAGCAGCACCCCGCGGGTCTGCTCTAGGTGAAAGCGCATCGCCGGTTGCAGCACGTTGAGGGTGAGGCAGCCGCCCTTCAGCGAGGCTGGGGTGGCATGGCGCGCGACGAAATCGCCGGCGACCTCCTTCCACATCTCCCTCAGCCGCTCCTCATCGATGCCCTCGGTGGCACCCGCTTGCTTGAGGATGGCGCCCAGGAATTCCTTCGGCAGGTGCAGCCGGGAGTCGAGACGCACCGGCTCCTCGCCGCCCAGCCACTCCCGGAGCACTGCGCGACGCATCGCTTCGAGCCGGGATTCCTTGGCCATGGCTTGGATCAGTCTTCGCCGCTGCCGTCGTCCCCGATCGCTTCGACCGGGCAACCTTCCATCGCCTCGCGGCTCTGGGCGCGCTCCTCGTCGTTCTCCGGCTGCTTGTACACGTACGAGTAGCCTTCGTCGTCGGAGCGGGTGAAATTGTTCGGTGCAGTCTCGCGGCAGAGGTCGCAGTCGATGCACTGGCTATCGACGTAGAATTTGCCGCCGACGTTTTCCGGGTTCTTGTCTTCTCGATCGGCCATTTGGGAAGGAAATGCTGCTGGCAGGTGCATCGCGCCGCCGCGTCCGGCATGCAATCCCTTTTTGCCGAATCCCCAAGACGACCGCATTTGGAAATCCCAACCGCGAATCGACGCCAATCGACGCCAATCGACGCCAATTTGGAAGAAATTGAGCCTTCATTTCGGCAAATCGTGGCCGGGACACCCGTAATTCGCGTCCCTTGGCGTCCATTCGCGGTTCTCAAACTCGCAGCGGTCGGGCGGTGGCCGATTCCCTGCGGCCATGCTTTCCACTGGCCAAGTCCGGGCGCGATTCCTAAACCGGTGGCCACCCTCATCCATGTCCGCGGAACCACAAAATCCTTCCGGCTTGCCGGGCCGCAATCGCCCGCAGCTTTCGGATCTCTCCCGGGAGACCACGGAGGATGATTTGTGGAATCTGGACGAAGAGGCCGCGCCGGGCCAATCCCGGCAGGCCAAGCCGACTCCGTCGCCCCGGCCGATTTCCAACAAGGAAGCCGCCACCGAGCCGGAATCCACCCCCGGGACGGTGGAACCGCCCGCGCCGCGCGGCCTCCACTCGCCGGTCAAGCCGCCGGTCACCCGTTCCACGCCCGCGGACGAGATCGGCGACCTCGACGAAAGCGAGCCGGAGCCTGCCCCCAAGCGCACGTCCAAACCCATTCCCGGCCGCCCGCCTGCTCCCGCTCCATCGCCTCCGCCCGCGGATGAGACCATTTCCCTGACCAGCGCGATCGACGAAGAGCCTGCCGAGCCGCCGGCCCCCGTTGGAAAGCAGCAGAAGAAGAGGGCGAAGAAGAAGCCTGCCGGTTCCGAAGTAACAGCCGCCCCGCAAGCCGCCGCGCCGCCGGTGGTGGAAGAGCTGGAATTGGAGCTCTACCAGCCTGAACCCGAGGCTGCGCCGGAGCCCGAGCCCGAACCCGAACCAGCACCCGAGCCCTACGATGCCGGGCAGGAAGAAGAGCCTGCCCCCGCAGTGGCCAAGGAAAACCGCCCCCGCCCCGCCGCGCCCGCCACCAAGGGCAACATCCCCCGGCCACGGATGAACCGCCGCGAAGTCATCGGCATCGCCTCCTTCGTGGTGGTGGTGATGATCACCGCGCTGTGGGTGCTGACCCGCTTTTTCAGCCAGCTTTCCTTCACCAGTGATTCCGAAGGCCTCCCCGACTACCCGCTGAAGGGCAATCTCGCCTGGATCGCCTCCGGCAGCACCTTCTGGCGCGAACCAGTCCGCAGCGGTGACACCCGCGACGTCGCCCGCCGCGAGGTCGTCTTGATCCCGGTGCTCGAACTCACGCTGGATCCCGAGCATTCGGGGGGTGGCGCCTTGCGCGTGCTGTTCCGCAATGGCGATGGCGAACCGCTTGGCGACCCGATCACCCGCTCCTTCGGTGCCGGCCGCTTCGAGAGCAGCGGCAGCGCCACCGTCGCCTTCGCCGCCACCGATGGCTTCACCGAGGATGGCGATTTCCAGTCCTACCGCACTGGCAAGGGCAATTACTGGACCGCCGACGTGCTGGAAGGCCCTCCCGGCGATAGTCCCGCCAGCTCCTTCAAGAAGATCTCCTCAATTCCCATTTTCCCTGACCGCCGCTGATCCCGACCCTGACCATGTCCGATACCAATGTTCCCCCGCTTGTGCCGCGCGAAGGCTGGCACGTGATGCACCTCTTCTATCAGATCGACCACTCCCAGTGGTCGCTGCTCGGTGATGACGAAAAGCGCGCCGCCAAGACCCGGCTCACTGAGCTGGTCCAGGAGATCCGCGCCACCAAGGACACCCACCTGCTGACCTTCGCGATCGCGACGCCCAAGGCGGACATCGGCTTCATGCTGCTCACGCCGGATCTCCAGGTGGCCACGGGCTATGAAAAGCAGCTCACGCTTTCGCTCGGCCCCGAGATCCTCAGCCCGGCGTATTCGTATCTCTCGATGACCGAGAGCTCGGAATACACGACCACCTCCGCGCAATACGCCGCCGACACCTTGATCGGCGAGAAGGGCCTCACCGAGGGCAGTCCGGAATTCCAGCAGGCCATGAAGGAATTCGAGGAGCGCATGGCGCACTACCTCAAGCACCGCCTCTACCCGGTACTGCCGGACTGGCCGGCGATCTGTTTCTACCCGATGTCCAAGCGCCGCACCGGCGCGGACAATTGGTACTCGCTGTCTTACGAAGCGCGCCGCGAATTGATGAGTGGCCACGCCCGCGTGGGCCGCACGTATTCCGGCCGCATCCTCCAGCTCATCACCGGCTCCACCGGCCTGGATGAATACGAGTGGGGCGTCACCCTGCTCGCCAAGGACACCGTCGATATCAAGTCGATCGTGTATGAGATGCGCTTCGACGAGGTCTCCGCGCGCTATGCGGAATTCGGCGACTTCTACATCGGCATGCAGTTGCCGTTGGATGAGTTGTTCCGGCGGATTTGCTTGTGAGCGAGCCGCGAAGAGCGCGGGCTAGGGTTGGCAAGAGGACCCGGCCCGCTTGCCCTCCCCCCGCGCCGCACGGACGACCAGCCCGATGGGCTGGGCTAAGAAATGTCGCGCCGTTGGCGCTGCGGAGACTGGCGGTTGAGAGCCATCTCTGTGCTCCCCTTCGCGACCCGGCAGTCGGCGTCGTCTGTTAGAACTCGCCGCGGAATGAACATCGCGCCGTCGGGGTCTCGTAAATCACGATTTCCGCCAGGCCGGGAAGCTGGGGCGCCAGTTTTTTCCAAAACCACCCCGCCATCCGCTCGATGGTCGGGCTTTCGAGGCCCTCGATGTCATTGAGGTAGCCGTGGTCCATCAGCTCCAGCAGCGGGCGCATGGCTTCCGTGATCCGCTTGTGGTCATAGACCCAGCCGATGGTCTCATCCACCTCGCCCTCGATCGAGATTTCCACCTTGAAGCTGTGGCCGTGCATGCGGCGGCATTTGTGGTCCTCCGGCAGGCTCGGCAGGGTGTGGGCGGCTTCGAAGCGGAAGTCTTTGGTCAAGCGGGCGCGCATGGCGGGGGGAATTGAAATCACCAATCATCGGGAAAGGAATCACCAATCATCAATCCTCCAATCACCAATCGAAGTGTTTGGAAGAAATAGAATGGCTCTCGCCTCAGCCAGCCCGCGTCAAAGCGGGCGACTCTTCCCAAGGAACCTCCGTACTTCGCGTCAGCGATACTGCCTCTTCAGGCACTCTGATTGGTGATTCTCACGGATTGGAAGATTGATGATTGGTGATTTCCCCTTCAAACCTCCCTCCGCATGCCGGATTCCCGACCTGTCGTTCTCATCCCCAGCTACAATACCGGCCCAATCCTCCCCTCCACCGTGGCGGCGGCGCTGGCGCAGGACGTATCGGTGCGGGTTGTGATCGACGGCTCCACTGACGGCTCGCCGGAGCTGCTCCAGCCGCTGCTTTCCCATCCCCGGCTGAAGGTCGCCCACCTCCCGAAGAATGCCGGCAAGGGTTCCGCCGTCCTGTACGGGACCCGCGCGGCGCTGGCCGAGGGCTTCACCCACGTGCTGTGCATGGATGCCGATGGCCAGCATCCGGCGGACATGATCCCGGACTACTTTAGGCTGTCTCACCAGCATCCCCAGGCCGCGGTCTTCGGCCGGCCCGTGTTCGATGCCTCTGCGCCCGCCCTGCGGGTGAATGGCCGGAAGGTATCCAACTTCTGGGCGAATCTCGAAACCATGGGCTGGGGCATCGATGACTCGCTCTTCGGCATGCGGCTCTACCCCGCCGCCGAGTTGGTGACGGTCTTCGAGAGCACCTGCTTCGCCCGTCGTTTCGACTTCGATCCGGAGGTGGCGGTGCGCCTCGCTTGGCGCGGCGTGCCCATTCTCAACCTCCCGACCCCGGTCCGCTACCTGAGCCGCGAGGAGGGGGGCATTTCGCAATTCCGCTACCTGCGGGACAATGCCTTGCTGACGTGGATGCACGCGCGGCTGCTCTTCGGATTTCTCGTGCGGCTTCCTTGGCTTGCGCTCCGGGGCGAAAACCCGCTCCATCCCTTTAGCCCGCCGCACTCGTGACTGCCGAACTTCCCAAGAAACTCGCCGCCCCTTTCCCCGGGGTGTGGGATCGGACCTATGTGGCGTCCAAGGTGAAAACCGACCCGCTCTACGGGGCGGTCTACGATGAACTCAGTGACTCCTCGCTGCCGCTGCTCGACCTGGGCTGCGGACTCGGGCTGCTGGCCTTCTATCTCCGCGAGCGCGGCCTTGCGTTCCCGATCCACGGCGTGGACTACGATCCGCGGAAGATCGCCTCAGCTCGGAAGGCGGCTGCTGCATTGAAGCACGGCGACCTCTCGTTCGACAGCCATGACGCACGGCAGGGGCTGCCGGAGCACATGGGGAACGTGACGATTCTCGACATCCTGCAGTTCTTCACGCCGGAGGAGCAGCAGAAGCTGTTAGGCTTGGCGGCATCGCGAGTGGCCCCCGGTGGCAAGCTGGTGATCCGTTCCGGCCTGCGCGACAGCTCGCGGCGGTTCAAGGTGACGGTGTTCTGTGACTACGTCGCGAAGATCACGTTCTGGATGAAGGCCGCTCCCACGCATTATCCGTCCGGCGAGGACTTCGAGCGAATCCTTTCCCCGCACGGCACGGTGACGGTCTCTCCCCTGTGGGGCGGCACGCCATTCAACAATCATCTGATTGTGTTGGAGAAGGCGTAGGGTCCCGGAGCAATATTCTAACGGTCGCGTAGCGACCAAGGATGGTAGCCGTGGGTTTCAACCCACGGCAGGCCTAGCACGCAAGAACCCGTCGCGTCGCGAAGGAATCCGGGCGATGCGGACCCGATTCTAACAAAGGCTCCCTTCGCCCCTATTCCGGTGTCGCACTGCGACACGCATCACGGAGTACGTTCAGTCCGTGGGTTGAAACCCACGCCTACCGTCCTCGACCGCTACGCGGTCGTTGGAAGTTGGCGACGTGGACGTGGAGTCCGGCACAGTGTCATTCGGCTCCATGGAGTTCGAGCCCTTGGGATTCGATGGAAAACGGTCACTTAGAATAGTTAGAACCCCCTCCATCACCCCCTCCGCCGTCGGTGTGGCTTCATGAAGGAGGAGGATGTCGCCTTCCTTCACCCCGCCGGTAAGATCACGAACGATGCCACCAACATCGGAGCGCACCGTATCAAAGGCACGTTTGCGCCAGCCGACGAGTTCAAGTCCGAGCTCCTTCAACACGGGATGCGTGAACCAATTCCGATGCCCCGCGGGAGCGCGGAAGAATCGCACCTTCACGCCCGTGACTTCCTCGATCGCCCGCTGACATCCCTCGATCTCGCGGCGGGTGCGAGTGGGTCCATATCCCCAGAAGAAACCAACCGGGTGAGTCATGGTGTGATTCCCCAACTCATGGCCGCGACGAACAATCTCGCGCGCCAACTCCGGGAAACGTCGTACTTTCTCGCCGATCACGAAGAAAACCGCCTTGCGGCCATGCCGGTCGAGCAGATCGAGGAGGGCCGGTGTGTCCTCGGGGTCAGGCCCATCATCGATGGTGATCAGCACGTCCTTCCCATGAACCCGACGCGCGATGGGGCCGAAGATGCGGGCATTCGGCAGGAAGGTGCCACAACACCAAAAGGCAGCGGCGGCAAGCATCACCGCCACGCCGCCCCGCCAACCATAGTGCCACACGCCAAAGCCCGCCGGCACATGGATCACGACCGCGATGAGCCAGCGGACCGCCGCGGTGCAAACGATATCCGCCGTCATCAACGCGCGCCAGATCAAGACCATGGCTCCGGCGGCATTTGCCAACAGCATCGCGAACCACAGCCACATCGCCCAAGCGACCTCGCAGTCCGGCACCATGAACCACTGGAAGGCCGCCCACAGCGTCAGCAACAGTGCCCAGCGCCGCCATTGCGCGGTGGCGTCATTCCCGCCCAAGACGTAGGCGACGACATGCAAGACAACCAGCAATGTGGGTAGCACGCCACACCACGCCAGCCACGGCCCGCCGATCCACCACAAGCCATCGAACACCGCGGCACCCGCCACCAGCGGGATCAGCACGGAAAGCACCCGCCACTCGAAGCGATGGTGGCCCGCACCCTCGGCCATGTGAACGGCATCGCCTGACAGCGTCCTCAAGCGTCCGCCAAAGGCTTGGAAAATCGACGTCACCGCACGATTCGGCCGATCTTTCTCCAGCACGATCACGCGGTCCCTCCTTTCTCGCGGCGCAGCACCGGCTCGAAGACAAACCACTGTTTCCAATGCTCCTTCACCCCGCTTAGGATCGCCCCGGCCCAAACCGGCGTGGCCGGATCCTCGCCACGACCACGGACGCGCGCGGGCAACTCCAGCGGCGCGTGGACCTGCACACGATACCGCCGCCAGCCATCGCGCACGATGAACAGCGGAAACACCGCCGCACCCGTGATCCGGGCAAGATAGAGTGGCCCCCGCGGCAGCCGCATCAGCAGGCCCGGCTCGACCTCGGCCTCCATCGGCGACACCTCGAAGATCACGCGATCCCCCTGCACCGCGACGATATCGCCTTGGTTCAGGTAGCGGGCGAGCTCGACGCCTAACATCTCGCCATCGAGGTTGAAGCTGGTGCGGAAGTACGGGTTGAGCCGTTCCTTCTCCGCGATCTCGGCCTCGCGCAGCGCCTGCATCTCCGGCTCGCGCTCCGGGGCGCGCACCGCGTGGATGACTCGGCCGAACTTCTCCGAAAACAGCGGCGCGGCCATGTCATAGTTCCCCATGTGCGCGGTCAGCACCATACAGCCGGCCGGGCGCGACTTGAGGTCTTCGAAGTGCTCGAGCCCCTCGATGATCCAGTCCACCGCGCCGGTCCCCGTCTCGCAGCGCATGGCATCCACGTAGGTGAAGGCGAAATTCAGGAACACCCGGTAGGCACCCGTCCAAGCGCGTACGGCGGACCACGAGGGAAAGAGCGCCCGCAGGTTCCCCGCAACCGCCCGGCGCTGGGACTTCGCCACCGCGAAAAACAGCAGCGTCCACGGCGGGATCAGCACCGGCTCCAGAAACCACGGCGTCACCTTGAGCCCGCGCATCAGGAGGCGCGTCGGCAGATCGCCGAAGATCCCGATGCGCCGCCAGCGGCTGTGCTTTTTTTCCTCCAAGGCCCGGCGAGGTAAGCGGGCTGCCCCGCTGCGGGCAAGTTCAGCGTTCCTCGCCGCCGACGAAGGTCTTGAAGACGGTGTAGTCGTTGTTCAGCAGGACGAGGTCGGCCAGGAAGCCCGGCGCGACCTTGCCAAGGTCCTCCAGCCCGAGCGAGCGGGCCTGATTCCACGAGGTCACCTTGATCACCTCGTGCAGCGGCAGGCCGGTCGCGCCGACCAGGTTGCGGAAGCCTTCATTGGCCAGCAGCGTGGACCCGGCCAACGCGCCGCCTTCCTTCAGACGGGCGATCTTGTCCTTCACGACCACTTCCAGGCCGCCAAGGCTGATCTCGCCCTCCACGATCCACGACGCGGCGACCGAGTCGGTGATCATCATCAGGCGGTCGATGGGGATGGTGGTGAAGACAAGCCGCAGCATGTCCGGCGAGAGGTGAATGAGGTCGCTGATGAGCTCGATCATCAGGCGGTCGTCCACCATGCCGGCGCCAATCACGCCGATCTCGCGGTGGTGGAGCGGCGTCATCGCATTACCGTAGTGAGTGAGATGGGTCAGCCCGGCATCGCAGGCGGCAAAGACCTGCGCCGCGGTCGCCGAGGTGTGGGCGGCGGAGCAAGTAATGCCAAGGGCGCGGCAGCCCTCGATCAGCTCGATCGCGCCGGGCATTTCGGGGGCGAGGGAAAGCACCAGCGCGGGCATGATCGCGTGCAGTTCCTCGATCTCCGCGAAATCCGGCGGGCGGACATACTGCGGATTCTGGGCACCGGCGCGCTCCTTGTTGATGAAGGGTCCCTCGACATGCATGCCGGGGCAGCGGGTCAAGCCGCCCTGATCGCGGAAGGCAGCAACCTTCGCGGCGATCGATTTCAGCTTCTCCCGCGGCTGGGTCAGGGTGGTCGGCAGCCAGGTGGTCACGCCTTCCTGGAGCTTGCGGAGCGCGATGTGGCGCAGCGAGTCGAGCGAGTCGTCGCACACGTCCGCACCATCCGCGCCATGGCTGTGGATGTCGATGAAGCCGGGAATCAGGAGCTTGCCGGCGGCGTCGAGCTTGTGATCCACGCTGGGCAGGTTGTTGCCCTCGATGACGGCTTCGATGCGATCGCCTTCGATCAGGACAGCGGCGCGGGCGAGGTCGAGGTCCGGAGAAACGACCCGCGCGTTGGTGATGAGCTTTCTCATGTGTTAGAGGGAGGCGTGACGCGACAGCTTCTGTGACGAAGCCGTCGGTTTGGCGAGCCGGGATTTTTGCGGATTCGCGCAGCGGCGGCTTGGCATCGGTCCGGCGGTGGGTATCGGTGGGGCATGGGAAAGACGATGCTGAAGCTCGCCGGAGCCGTCTCCTGCGTGCTGGCCATGGCCGGCTGCGGGGGCGGAAGGATCGAAAAATGGGAAAATGCGAACAGCGCCCGCCACGGGATGCTCAAGCCCGGCGCCGACCTGCTGGGCGTGACCGTGCCGGTGCTCCGCGCCCGCGGCCTGGAACAGGTCTGGGGCGCGCCGAAGATCCAGCGCGACGGCGAAGGAGGCTACTGCCTGACCTACTCCGATCCCCGGACCCCTTTCACCCGCCTGATCATCCACGGGATGGCGGAGCCGCTGCCGAAGCTCTCTTCCCCGCCGAAGCTGGGCGGCGAGGACATGCGCAACAATAACACCTTGGCCGGCGACCAGCGCGAACGTGAGCAGGAGTGGCGCACGGTCACCGTGCTGGAGGAAAAGGTCCGCTGGTATCAGGAATCCGCCGGCGGCGGGGCGGATGGAGCCTATTTCAGCACGGAAGGCTTCACGCTCAAGGCCCCGGACGGCCGCAAGGGCCACTACCGGCTGGTCGCGGAGAACGGCGGCAACGCCGCGGAAGCGGTCGCCCGCTGGTTCAGCAGCGTGTCCTTTTAAATCCGGGAATCGTCACGGAAGAATGGCTGACACGGTCGGTTCGAGCTGCTAGACGAAGCGTCCGATGTCCGACCAGCCGTCCGCTTTTTCCGGCGCCCGCGCGGCGATCATTGCCGCGTGTTCCGACATGGAGCGCCTGCTGGGCGGGCTGAATGATTCCCACGGCCGGGTGGCAGACGAGATCCACCAGACGCGCAAGGCCGGGAAGAAGCTGCGCGGCGCACTGGTCATGACCGGCGAGCCGAAGCCATGCATCCGCTGGATCGCGGTGATCGGGCGCATGCTCGGGGGTTCGCGTGATGCCACGGTGCGGGTGAAAACCTGGCACGGGCTGGGCATCGCCACCCCTTCGGCGAACTCGGCCGAGGCGGCGGTAGCCGCGTTGTTGGACCTGGAAGCCCAAGCCTCGAACCGCCGACCGCCACAGGCGGTGATCGATTGGTCGCTGGCGGCGCTCGGCCAGGTGAAAGGCCGGCTGGAAGCGCAAACCGATGAGGAAGTCGCCAAAGCCGCGGAACACGGCGCGGCGAAGCTGGAGCGCCAGCTCCGCAAGCGCCTCAAGCACGCGCTTCAGCGGGTGAGCAACGAGGATTTCCACGACTGCCGCAAGGCCGTGAAGGCGTGGCTCGGCGGCATGGCCCTCGCCGCGCCGGGCGTGGAACTGCCCGCCAAGGAGGAGGCCGACAAGCTGGCGAGCAATCTCGGCGACGAGAACGACCTCGAAGTCTTGGCCGACTGGCTGGACGCCCGTGGCTTTTCCCCGAGCATCTGCCCGGCGGCCTGGAAGGTCCTGCGCAAGCGCCAGGAGAAGATCCGGCGGAGGTCGATCTCACTGATCCGCAAGGAATTGCTCCCGGCGCTGAAGCGGGAGGATTGAGAACGATCGGATGTAGCGGAAGCGCTGCGCGCTTCCGGCGGGGGGCGGCCCGCATCACCGGATCGGATTCGTTTTGGATGGACCCGCCGCCCCCAGCCGGAACGACGAAGTCGTTCCGCTACGAAGTCACTTCGCCACCGGGGTCGCCATGGTCTCGACGCGTTGCTTGTAGGCGAGGCCGAAGCGGTCGCGGAAGCACAGGTCATCCCACGAGGCCCGCCGGGTTTTATCGGTGTCCCGGGACAGGGCGAGCCACTCGCGCTCCTTGGCCGGACGCAGGATCTCGCTGCGGCCAACGATCACGCGGACGGATTTCTCCGGCTGCGGGCTGACTTGGAGCGGCAGGATCGCCTCGGTCTTGGCGGCCGGTAGCACCCAGAAGACCCGCAGGCCGTCTTGGGCGAAATAGCTGTTCCACCACGTCTCCACCATCGCCCGCGCCTCGCTTTGGAGCAGGCCGGTCGCAACCAAGCCCGAGACCATGTCGCGGTATACCGGTTCGACAAAGCTCATGGCGGGATTCGGGACCGCTTCCGCGAAGCCGGAGGTGGGGATCTCCGCCGAGGCATCGGCGCGCAGCCCGTCTTTCATGACCTTCCACCGCGTGGTGCCGCCGCTCTTTTCGAAGACGAAGGCGAACGGGATGTCGCCGCCGGTGCGATTGAGCAGGTGGAGGGTATCGTCGCCGCTCACCGTGGTGGTCAGCCCGGGATCGAAGGCTCCGACGCCGCGGTAGAAGAGAAATCCCTCGGTTTCCCCGTCGGCGGTGCGGATGGCATTGGCCTCGGGGATCCGCGGGCGCATCCAGTGAAGGGAGTCGCCCGGCTTGAAAAGGATCGCATCGCGCGATTCCGCTGGCGACAGCACCCGCGCCTGCCACTCGATCGAGCCCTTCCACGGCTTGGAGAAATCGAGCGTCCACTCCTCCAGCGGCCGCGGCTTCTTCGGATCGGCGGGCGGCGGGGGCACCGGCAGGGCTTCCCCGCCCGTGCGGTCGGGATACCACTGGCTGATGGTGCCGCCATTGAAGCCGACTTTCACGGACACGTCGAAGGCCTCGTCGGAGTGGAAGTAGATGACCGGCGTCTCCATTTTCACGGTCACGCCGCGGACCGGGCGATTGATACCCTTCATGAAGCCGAAGATCGGCATTGCCCCGTGACGGCGGGCCACATCGTCGAAACCACGCTCGATATTGCCGTTCTCCATCCCGAAATGAGAGTAGCTGAAGAGCGGCAGCGCCGCTTCCTCGCGCTCCAGCCCGGCGAGCAGCACGCCGTCCGAACCGGCGACGGTGGTGAAGGTGCCCCACTCGTGGAGCGTGTAGGCCGACGCCGCGGTGGCGCTCAGCAGCAAGGCGGTGATCGTTTTCATAACGGTCCACCATCACCATGCAAAGCTGAGGCAAACAAGGCCGCTAGTGTCGCTTTACGCCGAATTTACCCGCCCCCCGGGCGAATCCGGGGCGGAGAAAAGAATTTCCACTCGTCGCCGCGGGCTGCTACCCATCGGCATCGTTCGCAAGGAAACCATGAAACTCACGCTCCGCTCCCTCGTCGCCCTTTCCCTCGCCATCGGTGGAATTTCCGCCGCGCAGGAGAGCACCCGCCTGAAGATCGCCACGGTGGACATGCAGGCGCTGTTCCAGGAGTTCAACCCGACCAAGGACGCCAAGGCCAATTTCGAGGTGGAGCAGAAGAACGTCGGCAAGCAGTTCGATGACCGCCGGGCCCGTCTCTCTGAAATGAAGCAGGAGCTGGACACCCTCCAGAAGCAACTGGGTGACCCCTCCATCGCCGACGCCAAGAAGCAGGCTCTTTTCACCGACCGCCAGGTCAAGCAGCAGCAATGGGAAGCCTTGCAGCGCGAGGCGGAAGAATTCGGAAAGCGCAAGCAGCGCGCGATGCAGGAGCAGATGACGCTCCGGATGAAGGATATCCTCGAAAGGATCCGCACCAAGGTGCAGAAGCACGCCGAGACCGAGGGCTACGACTACGTCCTCGACAAGACCGGTGCCAGCACCTCGCAGGTGCCTGTGCTGCTTTACACGAAGGATGCCACCGACATCACCGAGTCTCTGCTCAAGACCATCAACGAAGGTCTGCCTGCTCCGGCTCCGGCCCCGGTCGAGGAGAAGAAGTAATCTCCGCCCGGACGGCCCGCCTCACCAGACGACCGTCAATCCGGTGCCGATCACGCACGGCATGCCGAGCTTGCCGGAAATCGGCAGCCCAAGGTTACCCATGGCAAGCGGCAGAACCATTCGATCGCGTTCGCGTCTATTCGCGGCCATTCGCGGTTTTAATCACAGCATCGCCCGATACTCCGTCAGCGCCTGATCATAGATCGTGGCCAGCGAGATCTCCGGCTCCAGGCGCGAGCCAGCGGCAGGCTTGCAGAAGTCAGCCTGCAAGCTGGTAAGATCGTGGCCGCAGGCATGAGCAGCTCGCAACGCCGCCCCGAGGCCGGCTCCATTGGCGATGGCGAAGCGCTCGACCGGGGCTTGAAAGACATTCGCGATCAGTTGCGCGATGCCATTGCTCTGAGACGCACCACCGGTAAGCCGGATCAGGTCCGCCTTCTCGCCGATCCACAGGCTGTGCAGGCGCATGTTGAGGAACTGGCCTTCGAGCAACGCCCGCACTTGCACGGGTGCTTCGGCATCGGCGGGGAAGTTGCGGACCGGGCCATCGAAATCGCGGCGCGGGGTGATCTCGGGGCCGTAGAACGGCAGCATGCGCTTGCCCTCGTTGCCTGCGGGAGTCTTGGCCAGGCCGTCGCGATCGAAGGCCGACCAATCGAGACCAAGTTCATCGCGCAGCGCCTCGCGGGCGAGCGAGCCATTGCGGAAGCAGATCAACGACATGAAGCCGCCGGCGGGATTGCCGAAGACGTGGCCGAAACCCTGCGGATCGGTCACCGGCTTCTCCATCGCGGCGAAGAAAGTATCCGAGGTGCCGAGCGAGATGACGATGGTGCCCGGCGCGGTCGCCCCCATGCCGACCAGCGACGAAGGATTGTCGCCGGTCGAAAGCACGACCTGGCAACTACTAGGCAAGCCGTACTTCTGGACGAAGTAGCTGGAAACCGGCCCGGCGATGCTCGCCGAAGCGCCGGCGGGCGGCAGCTTCGCGCGCAGGTCCGGCGCGGTGGCATCGAGCAGGGCATCGTCCCAATCGAGCGTCTGCAGGTTCAGCAGGTTCATCCCCGCACCGTCGCCGTGATCGATGGCGATGGATTTCCCCGCCATTACCGAGCCGACGAAGGAGCTGACGAGGTGGATGACCGCGGTCTTGTGGTAGGCCGCGGGATCCAGCTTGAAGAAGCGACGGATCTGCGGGCCGGTGAAGCGCTCGATCGCATTCGAGCCGGAGATCCGGCAGACCTCGGCATTCCCGCCGACCGCGTCAGCGATCTCGGCGCACTCGGCGCCGGTCGAGGTGTCCATCCAGATCGGCGCGGTGGCGCGGGTCAGCGCCGGGGAAAGCTGGCCTTCCAGCGATTCGGAGGCACTCAGCGCGGCGAGTCGCGCTTCCAGCGTGTCGTCAAAGTAGAGCGAGCCATGCTGCTGGCCGGAACAGGCGACCGCGGTGATTTGCGAAAGGTCGAAGCCATCGGCGAGCTGCTCGAAGACGAGATCGAGCGCCTCCATCCACATCCGCGGGTCGGCGTGGACCTCGCCACCCTTGCCCCCGGGAATGAAGCCGCTGGGCGAGTGATAGGCCGGCAGCGCGGCCCCGAAATTGACCGAGACTTCGCGGACGATTTCGCCACGGGCGGGATCGATGACGAGGGCGGAAAGCGACTGGGTCGAGGAATCGAGACCAAGGAACATGGGATGAATTAACCGTTTCACCTTTCCGGCTGGCCAGCCGGAAACGCGGCATCGCGGGCCGTGTCGATTCGCACGGATTGGCGCTTGGCAGCCCCCCTCCCCGCTCGCACGCTCCGCGCATGGAGTCCCACGAATGGCGCGAACGCAGTGCCGAAGGTCTGCGCTTTTGGCGCGCGTCCCGCCACGCGAATCGCTGGACCTTTCAAACCACCCTCAAGACCGATCCCGAGTGGCACCCGATCGATCCCGTGCCTAAGGAAGTGTGGGAGGCGCTGCGGGATGTGCTGTGGCGCAAGTACCAGCGCAAGCGCTGCCCGTGGGAGTGGGTCGAGCAGATCGACAAGATTTTGGCCGGGGACGAGGAATGACCGCTTGCGAACGCGGGCTCGCTTGACCCTACGAGGCAGGTAGAATGCTCGTATGGGTCAGCCGGTGAGATTCATTACAGATGAACACGGAACACGGATCGGCGTTCTCATGGATCTCGCCGACTACGAGAGCCTGCTGGGGGATCTGCACGATCTAGGGGCCATCGTTGATCGCAGGACCGAGCCAGCCATCCCGCACGAAGAACTACTGAAACTGCTCCGCGCCGAGGGACTGCTACCGGATTGAGCTGCGGAAATCGACGCTACTAGAAACCCCTCACCACCCCGCCTTGCCCGACTCGAACCCCCGCTCATAGCACAGCGGTGCGCGCCCTTGGCTCAGCATCCCCGGCACCGGGGTGATGGTGTCGATTTCAATGAGCCGCTTGCCCTTCATCCGTGCCAGCTCGGTGCGGTGGCGGTGGAGTTCATTGCAGACCGTGTGATGCGAGGCGCCGATGGACGTCGCGATGGTTTCCCACGAAACCGCCGGGCCGCTGTTTTCCTCATGGCGGATGCGATGGACGACGATGGTGTCGATCGCCGGGTCATCCAGCCAGTGCTCGAAGGGAGCCTCACAAGCCACGCCGCCATCGAGATAGCGCTTCTCGCCGACCCGCTGGATGCGGATCAGGCAGGGCACGGCACAGCTGGCCACGATCAGCTCCGCGAGGGGGCCACTGCGCAGGATTTCCGTGCAGTGGAGGTCGGCATCGGTCACGGCGATGTCCATCACGGGCGAGACCAGCGAGGAAAGATCCGCGCCATTCAGCAGGCCGTGGAGCTTTCTCACCGCATGTTTTCCGGAAAGAAGCCCGGTGGACCAGAAAGAGGTGCAAACACCGGGGAGACGCCAGAGGGCCGCCCAATCGAAAAACGACCAGCGGAGCGAGGGATCGAGCACCGCCGCCTTCAAGTCTTCCCCGCGAATGCCCGCGGCATGGAGCGAGCCCGCCAAGGCCCCTGCAGAGGCCCCGGACAGTCGCTCCGGGTAGAGTCCCGCGGCCGCCAGGCCATTCAAGAAACCGGCGTGGGCGTAGTAACCGAGGAAGGAAGATCCAAGGGCGACAGCGAGACCGGGCGTGACAGGGTGCTCCATGGGCGGCGCGCGGAAGGTAGGCATCCCCGCCGCCGTGGCGAGTTTTCAGTTTCCAGCGGGCGGCAGGGAGGCGATGGTCCCGGCGCGATGTCAGCCACGGCAGTGAATTTCAAGATCGGAAACGAGAAGCTGGTCCGCGTGATGGACGCGGCCTCGGCCCATCTGCGCGGCTTGCTCGAGAAGCAGGGCCGGCCGGAAGGCGGCCTGCGGATCGCGGTGATCGGCGGCGGTTGCAGCGGCCTGCAGTATAAGATGGATCTCATCGATGGCCCGCGCGACCGCGACATCATGGTTCCCAGCAACGGCGTGAACGTGGTGATCGACCCCAAGAGCGCCCTATTTGTCAGTGGCAGCGAGCTGGATTGGTCGGATGACCTCCAGCAGGGCGGCTTCAAGGTGAGCAACCCGAACGCCATCGTCACTTGCTCCTGCGGCGAGAGCTTCGCGGCGTGATTTGATGTGATGGACCCCTTCGCGATGCTCGGTCTAGAGCCGCGGCTGGCGCTTTCCGAGGTGGAATTGCGCGCGGCCTTCCGCGAGGCGGGCAAACGGGACCACCCGGACGCCGGCGGTAGCAGCGAGGATTTCGCCAAGGTGCAGGAGGCCTTTGCGCAGCTCTCCCGCCCATCAAAGCGCCTGCGCGCCTGGCTAGCGGCGAAAGGCGTCACCGGCGACGAGCGCGGCGCGATCTCACCCGGCTTGGTCAATATTTTCGGAAAAGTCGGCTCGGCACTCCAGCAGGCGGACGCCGTGACCCGGCGCCGCGAGTCGTCGCTCAGCGTGCTGGCCAAGGCGATGCTGGAGCCCGCCGTGCAGCAAGCGCGGGAAGCGCTGGAGGCGGCCCTTGAGGATGTGGCCGCCGCAACCGCAGCCGAGGAATCCCAGTTTCCCGCCATCGAAGCCGGCGAGGGCGACCCATGGCGGACCGCCCGGGACCTGGCATTTCTCGAAAAGTGGCAGGCCGAGCTGAAATCCCGCTTCGCAGGCCTGTGGTGACCCCTCATTTCCAGTCTTGAGTCTTGCGTCTTCAAGTCTTGCGTCTCTTCCAAAGAATTTGCCTTGACGCTCAGAGCTACCCGGCCATTCTCCCCGCCCCGCGCAAGCAACCCCTTTCCTACCATGGCCCGAGTCTGCAGTATCCGAGGAAGCCGAGTCCGTTCCGGCGGCAAAATCAATCGTTCCGGTCTCGCCAAGAAAAAGGGCGGTATCGGTCGCCACGTGACCAAGGTCGTGAAGCGCAAAGTCGCTCCAAACCTCCAGTCCAAGCGCATCTGGGTGCCTGAGCTGAACCGCTGGGTACGCCTCACGCTGAGCGCCAAGGCGATCAAGACCATCAACAAGAACGGTGCCTACGTGACCCTCAAGGACGCAGGTCTGGTCTGAACCACGCTACCTGAGCTAAATTTTTGCCAAGAGGCCCGGAGGAAACTCCGGGTCTTTTGCTTTTGCTGCGGCAAGCCAAGGACGGGATAAGATCAAGCGTTCCCCTCCTGCGGAACATCGATCAAATCATCGCACGCTTGAGTGCGATGCTGCCTGGCATCCAGGTCCGGCAACTGGAGGCCTCCCATCCAGGGGCCGATGACGACGGGCTGTGGTTCATCCGCATACCCGGTCGCACGGGGTCGCACGGGAGAAGTCCAATTCGAGTCTTCTCACGGCATCTGTCCTTTCCTTATTCGACGCAGATTTTTACGAAGGAGAGATTCACGGGTAAGGATATGGATGAGGTGATGGAGACCGTCTGCATCGATTCAGCGATTGCCCGGCCCGCTTATGAGCACCGTTGCATTCCGCGCTAACTTCGGGCGCCCGGGCTTCTGTTAGAAAAGCGTTCAACCCTGCCAGCGCAATGCAAGACGCACCAAATCACGCGTTTGCGTAGGTAGGAGAGATTTTCATTCAGGGAAGTGAGTATAACGGTTAGGATAGTTGCCGTTCTCTCCTAACACCCCCTCTCCCCTCCCCTGAATGAAACCCGTTGATCGCGCGTACGCGCTTGCCTTGTCGTTGCTTTGTGTCGGGACATCTAACACCCACGCGGAGATTATCGCTGCCACTCACGTCGACTGGTCGAATACCGGCTACGTCTCACCGACCGTCCAGAACCCGGTGAGCGGCTTCAGCTATGGATACTACCCGGCGAATACCGGAACCACCGGCACCTTCAGTACCGCCGGCATGTTCGCCGTCACCAATCCCGACGGCCAATTCTGGAACGGGGCCGATGGCGGGAATACGCCGGCCCAGAGCCAATACGACATTCACCCTGGTCTGGGCGGTGTGACTGCAGTCCGTCGCTACACGGTCTCCTCCGGCAGCGAACCCCTGGTATCCGGCCCGGTCCGTGTGGTGGGCCGCTTCTTTGAATTGAATAGCGGGTTCACTCACGTCTTCGTCACCACGGATCCGGACGGTGATGCCGGTCCTGCTGAACGCACCACGATCGTTCCTTCGCAGGATCCTGTTCCCACCCCTTCGGTCGAGGTCACCCTTCCCAAGCCGATACCCTTCGATGTGACGCTCAATGTGTCGCCGGGCGCGACCATCGACTTCGGTGCCTTGGCAATGGACAACGCGTACTCCGACAGCACCGGCTTGATCGCTTGGATCGTGAACGGCAACACCGCGGTTCCCACCAATCTCGTGTCGAGCCAACTCGGGTCCCCAGACTGGGGCTTTTTCAACGGCTATCAGGACGTCCGCGGACTCTGCTACGGCATGGCCACCGATGGCGTCACCGGCGGAACGGATCAAACTACCTTCGACCTTACCGGCGGCGGCTATCCCTACCAATACGCCGGCCTTCTCTATCTGGAAAATGCCGGCAGCGGAAAGGCCACGCGTTTCGATTCGATGCGGATCGATGTGACGTCTGCCAATGACTTCCCCCAGGCACCGCAGCTTTTCCTGCTGCGCCACAACTCCGACCCAGCCTCGATCAACCCCGTCGCGGACGACCGCTACGAACGCCTGCCTGTAGCAGCGGTGCGCCACGCGGCCAACACCAGCGGCCAGCCTTACTACACCTTCGATCTCACCTCGCTGCCCGTTTCGCAACGCGCGGGCTACGGCTTCGCGGTCCTCGGATCGAGCGTGAATAACAGCACTCCGATCACAGTGTCGGAAATTTCCGCGGTAGCGAGCCGCGTCTCCTCGAGCGAAGTGGTGTCGACCAAGCCCTTCCTCGTTGAGTGGACCAACGGCCACCGCTACGGCGTCTCCGCCACCCGCGGCACGTGGGAGCAAGTCCAGGCAGAAGCGGCTGCCTTGGGCGGCTACCTGGTGAGCTTGGGCAGTTCCACGGAGAACGATTTCGTCGCCCAGACCTTCACGGATACAGAGGGCTGGTACATCGGCATGAAGCAGAATTCACCCGCCCCCGCGCTGGAACCGGCGGGTGGCTGGGAATGGGCCAGCGGTGAACCGATGGCCTATACCCGCTGGCATCCCGGTGAACCGAACAACTACTTCGGCGCAGGCGAGGATTACGCCATGATGCTTCTCGGCGTCAGCAGCGCCGGCACATGGCACGACGTGAAGATCGGCGGCTACCCGGAGACCTCGAATTACCGGGGCATCATCGAACAACCGACGTTGGGCGCGGGCGAGCGGAACTTCTTCGTCTCCTCCGTCCATGGCCGCTCTAACATCTTCGACGCCGGACTGGCCTCATCAACCCAAGGCGGGATCCTGCCGCCATCGATCAACCTGACCGGCCTCGGCGGCAAAGTCCTACATTTCCCGAAGATCCACGGCAAGCTCAACACCGGCGTGGATCTCAGCGGTCCGGATGGCGCGCACACTCCCGGACGCTCCTGCAATCTGAATGCCGTCGGCGGCATCTCCGGCTACGTGAATGGCAATAACACGCCCGCCCTTGTGGGGGTGTTCCTGGGTGCCGCGCAACCTTCCACCGCACCCGCAGCCATCGATTTCTCGGCGAGCCAAACCGGCGAGAACTTCACCACCCTCTCCCCTCTGCTCGGCCAGATCTTCTTCATCGGCGATGGCCTGACCAGCCAGGGAGTGGCCCAGCAATTCACCATTCCGGCAGGCGCGGAGAAGCTCTACTTCGGCTATCCGGATGGCCACACCGGCCAGCTCTATCATGGCCCACCGCTCGGCTGGAGTGACAACAGCGAATCGATCAGCGTGCGCGCCACGATTGCCCCGGACCCCGTGCCGACGATTGGCCTGACCTTTCCGATCACCGGCGGCCAGCTCCATGTCGGCGGCGGCACCAGCCCCTTCAACTTCACCCTTCTCTCCGGGGCCCTGCCTCCCGGTCTCGTGCTCTCCAGCACAGGCCTGGTCACCGGCACTGCCGGCAATGGCCCCTACAGCTTCACCGTGAAGGTCACGGATGCGAATGGCGCCCACGCCAACCGGAGCTTCAGCGGCGTGATCCAGAATCCCATCCAGGTGCCCACCTCGCTCGTCTCGTGGTGGTCCGCAGGGAACACCTTGGCGGACGTCATCGGCAATAATCATGGCTCGATGAAGAATGGTCCCCTTCCCGGACCCGGCCAACCCGGCGGCCAGAGCTACGGTCCCGGCAAGGTAGGCCGCGCCATCGTCCTCGACGGCGTGAACGACTTCATCCAGGTGCCGCACGATCCCTCGCAGGACATCACCGGCGACCTCACCATCGAAGGCTGGATTCATCCGACGGCGAATTCGGTGAGCGAGCCGACCATCATCAGCAAGCGCTCGCTCGATAACAACAACTGCACCTATGTGCTCTTCCTGCGCGGCGATGGCCGCCTCAGCTTCGCCTCGCGCAATGGCGGCGGGGTGTGGCAGGATCCTTCGACCACTGCGGTGGTCCCGCTCAACCAGTGGACCCATGTCGCCGCCACCATCGGCAGCGGCCAGCTCAAGCTCTACATCAATGGCGCGGTGGCCTTCAGCGGCGCGTATGCCGTGACCCGCCCCTCCGTCACCGCTTCCCTGACGATCGGAGCCACGATCACGAATACCTATACCGAGACGAACCCCTCGGGCCCGTTCCCCGGCTCGATCGACGAACTGGCTCTCTACAGCCGGGCCTTGAGCGCGCAGGAAATCTCCGCGCTTCATCTCTCGGGCACCGGTGGCAAGGCGCATCATGACATCAGCCGCGACTTCGCGCCGATCTCGAATCCCAACGGCTCCTGGAGCTACTGGAGACAGCCATCCAATGCCCTGACCGGAACCTACAACCCCGCCACCGCCGCGCTCATGACCGGATCGGGCACGGATGCCCCGCTCGCCTATTTCGTCAACGGCTCCTCGGTCTCCTTCAATACGAACGAGAACTACTATGGCCGGGATAGCGGCGGCACGAGGTATGATTGGTTGGGCCACCAGTTCGGCATGGGCCCGAGCTCCAGCGGCGACTACGCGGTGCTCCGCTGGACTGCTCCCGCAAGCGGCCAGTATGCCGTCTCCGGCAACTTCGCCGGGTCTGACACGCGGCCCACCACCGTGGACGTGCACATCTTCCACAATGCCGGCGAACTCACTCCCGCAGGCAAGCGCTACCTCGATACCTACCGCGGCGACGGTGTATCCCACACGCAAGTGATCACCGTGGCAGCGAATGACACCGTCGACTTCCTCGTGGGAACCGGCGGCAACGGCTGGACCTACGACAGCACTTCCCTGGCCGCATCAGTCACGCTGCTTTCGGTCACCCCTTTGCCTAAAATCGCGGTGGAGCAACCGGCGGGCAACGCCTTGGCCGACGGCAACAGCACGCTGGCCTACGGCGCGGTCACGCTCGGAGCCTCGCTCACGAAGACAATCACGCTCCGCAATACCGGCACCGCCTCTCTCAACGATCTGGCCGTGACGGTGGATGGATCGAATGCCGCGGAGTTCGTCCCACCTGTTAGCCTCAGTGCCACGACGCTCGCTCCGGGAGCCACGCTGACCTTCGACGTGAATTTCACACCAGGAGGCTCGGGCTCGCGCAGTGCCGTGCTGCACATCGCCAGCAATGACACGCCGCGTAGTCCCTTCGACATCGCGCTCACCGGCTCCGGTTACTCCGCGGTGGGCAACAAGGTCTTCGCCTGGGGCGACAACGACAATGGTGAGATCGGCGACGGCACCACCATCGACAAGCTCAGGCCGGTACCGATCATCATGACCGGAGCACTCGCCAGCCAGCAGGTCACGCAAGTGTTCACCTCGTCTTCGCGCAGCCATGCGATCACCGCGGACGGCAAGGTTTACTCATGGGGATACAACGCCGACGGCCAAATCGGGGACGGCACCAAGATCTACCGCAAGGAACCGGTCGCGGTGAACATGAGCGGGGCCTTGTCCGGCAAGGTGGTCACCACCCTTGCCATCAGCATCGCCCACACCTTGGCCCTGACCTCCGAGGGAAAGGTTTACTCTTGGGGTAACAATTACACCGGCCAGCTCGGTCTGGGCGACACGACGGATCGCACCACGCCGCAACTCGTCCAAGGTGCCTTGGCCGGCAAGACCATCACTAGCATTGCTGCGGCCTTTTCCCATTCCGTTGCATTGGCTTCAGATGGAACCCTCTACGCTTGGGGTAGCAACTACAACGGGATCCTGGGTGATGGCACCACTGCCACCCGCCTGGCTCCGGTGGCAATGAATACCGCCAGCACCTTGCTTGCCGGCAAGACCGTCACCGCGATCACTTGCGGCTACTATCACAACGTGGTGCTCACCAGCGACGGCAAGGTCTTTGCCTGGGGATTCAATGGCAACGGCTACCTCGGCGATGGGACCACGACCGAGCGCTTCTCGCCGGTGGCGGTGAACGGCAGCCTCACCGGCAAGACGGTGACCAAGATCGTGGGCAGCAATTACCATCATCTGGCACTCACCAGTGACAACCAGCTCCATGCGTGGGGAGTCAATCTCTACGGCAACCTCGGAGACGGTACCAACACGGATCGTCACTCGCCGGTGCTGGTGAACTCCAGCGGCGCGCTCGCTGGCAAAACCTACGCCCAGATCTTCGCCGGCGGCGGCTGCTCCATGGTACGGACCACCGATGGTGGGCTCTTCACCTGGGGCATGGGCTTGGGTGGCCAGCACGGCAACGGGGATGAATCCGATATCAACCTTCCCACCGCGGTGGACATGAGCGGTGTGCTTGCCGGACGGACGTTGGTGACGGCGAGCATGCAAGGCTTCCACGCGCTCGTGGTCGCCTATGCTCCTCCGGCTCCGGAAATCGTGGTGGAGAATGAGGCCGGAACCGCCCTGGCAGCGGCCGACACGTATCGCCAGGACTTCGGCCCCGTCCAGCCGACCAAGCACAAGACCGCAGTGATCACGATCCGCAACACGGGCGATGACCTGCTCGGCAACATCGGCGCGACTATCGACGGCGCAGGTGCAACCGACTTCAGCGTGGTCAGCAGCAGCAGCGGCACCACCCTCACCCCCGGTGGTACCCAGACACTGACCATCACCTTCACCCCCACCGCCCAAGGAACGCGGGAAGCGGTTCTGCACATCACGAGCAACGATTCGGACGAGCCCGCCTACACGGTCGAGCTCGAGGGCTACGGCACCCAGCCCATCACCGAGTGGCGCGAGCAATTCTTCGAAACCACTGAAAACACCGGCGATGCCGCGGACGATGCCGACCCGGATGGCGATGGCGTCGAAAACCTGCTCGAGTTCGCCACCGGAGCCGATCCCACCGAGAGTGGCGTGATTGAGACGCCAGTCACCCGGCCCCTCGCCGGGATGATCGACTTCACCTACACGCGCAACAAGCTCGCCGCCGCTGAAGTGCAGTGGACCGTGGAGTGGACCGACACCCTGGAGGGAGGCTGGAGCTCGAATGGCGTGAGCGAAACCGTGATCGAGGATGACGGAACGGTGGAAACCGTGGTCGCCACCTTGCCCGCCGGGCCGGATGGGAAGCGTTTCGTTCACCTCAAGGTGATCCGGCCCTGAACTCCCAAGGGCCGGAAAAAGCGACGGCGGCGGGATTTTTCCCGCTGCTTGTCGCTTGACGCCTGCGGGACGCATCGGTTTCTTCCCGCCCGCCATGCTCCACCAGGTGCTCAAATCCAAGCTTCACCGGGCGATGATCACCGCCGCCGACGTCGATTACGAAGGCAGCATCGAGATCCCCACCGACCTGATGGAAGTCGTCGGCCTGTGGCCGGGCGAGAAGGTTCTCGTCGCCTCCATCACCACCGGCAACCGGCTCGAGACTTACGTGCAACCTGGCGTCCCCGGCACCGGCAACATTCTCATCAACGGCGGCGCCGCCCATCGCATCAAGAAGGGCGAGCGGGTCGCAATCATGGCTTTCGGCCTTTCCGACACCCCGGTGCTGGCCAAGAAGGTGGTCCTCGACGAAGAAAATCGCGTTCTGCGCGACGGGCGCTGAGTCGAATTTCGCAGGAAATAGCTTTAAACACTTCCAAACAAACCCCTCGACACGAAAACGACGATTTGTTTAAAATTTTTTACTTGAGAAAACTTAACGACTTTTTTGAATAGCGGACTTTTTTAGGGTCGCGCGTGGAGCATTTTGCTGCTATGATCGCCGCGCTATGGCAACCACCACGAAACGCACCCGGTTTTCACGCCGGCTTCCCGATCACGTCACGGATGAACTCTGCAACGTCCTCGCGGAAGACAAGGTGTTTGGCTTCAATGACCTGTTCGAGCGAGTGTTCGACAACCTCAAGGTCCGCAACGCCGTGAGCGGCGGCGAAGAGATGCTTCGCCTGCGCGCTTACGAGAAACTCCAGAACCTGGTAACCCGCGGCCTCGTCGAGAAAATCGGCAAGGAATACAAGGGCACCAAGCGCGTCCACGAGGCTTCCAGCGAGTATCTCGCCCAGCAGCAGGAAGATTGAGCCAGGGGGTGCCGAATGCACCCGTTGTTTGCCCTCCCTTTTGATAAAACCCGCGCCGCAACCCGGCGCGGGTTTTTTTTCTGTCCATGATCCGCTGTGGCTCCTATCACGCGGGCCGGATGTCGTCCCAGTACCTCCCCGTTTTCGTCCAGATCCTCGTGGCCATCGGCTTCGCGGTCGTGAGCCTGACTCTCAGCGTGCTGCTCGGCAAATCCGCCCGCCGCAATGCGACCAAGGACAGCGCCTACGAGTGCGGCATGTTGCCGATCGGCGAAGGGTCACCACGCTTCTCGGTGAAATTCTACCTGGTCGCGATGCTGTTCGTGATCTTCGACATCGAGGTGGTCTTCATGTATCCATGGGCGGTGCAGTTCCGCGACCTCGTTGCTGGTGGCAATGCCGTGCCGCTGGTCTCCATGGCAGGCTTCGCCGGCGTGCTCGCCGTGGCCTACGTCTATGCGCTCAAGAAGGGCGCGCTGACGTGGAAGAACTGACTGGCACTGACGAGTCCGGCTTGCCCAGCGCCATCGCGGCGACCGCGGGAATCGGGATTGCTTGCCCGACGACGAAGTCTTCCAGCAGCAACTGAAGCCATTCGCGCGACACAGTGATCGCCTCGATCACGATCGCGATCTTCCCGCCATCCGCCGGCAGGATTCGGTAGCGGTCGACCACGATGAGGATTTCCTCCGTCTCCCCGGTGAGCATGACTTCCACCAGCAGCATCTTCTCCTTGCTGCGGATCCGCAGATCGTTGAGCTGGCCATAGCGTTCGATGCGGCCCGCGAGCACGCTTTTCGCCGCCCGCGAGGCGAGGTTGTCTTTCAAGGCACCGAGCATGCGCGAACGCTAGACCGCCTCCGCCACCGGTGAAAGCCAGCACCGAGCCATCTTTTTCACGCTCGCCGCGATCGCGTAATGGGCAACCGGGGGGAAATCGGCCATGGTGGTCGGCGTAAGGGATAGTTGCACAGCCCCCCAGACAACTGGGATACGGCCCCCGGACACTGGAACGGTTCCCCCCTCTAGTGTCCGGGGGCTTCCCCACCCGAATCAGGCGCGGCGCGGCTCACATTCCCTCCCCCGGGAAATCTTTCTCCCGACGAGACCCGAATCGAATCTCCGGACCCCAACGGAAAAACGCCGCGCGGAGTGGTGATCCCGGGCGGCGCAGGTTTCTCAAGGACTCGAGGACCTCAGAAGTCGAACAGCGAGGTCACCGATTGTCCGCCATTGATGCGACGGATCGCTTCGCCAAGCAGCGGCGCGATGCCGACAGCCTGGACTTTCGGGCCGGACGCCTGCGGGACCGAGTCGGTGGTGATGACTTCCTCAATCACCGAATTCTGGATTCGCTCCTGCCCGAGATCTCCCAGCACGGCGTGGGAAACGGCGGCAAAGATCCGGCGGGCGCCGTGCTTGCCGAGGATCTCCGCGGCAGCGGTCAGGGTTCCGGCAGTCTCGGTCATGTCGTCGATCAGGATCACATCGCGGCCTTCCACTTCACCGATGACGTTCATCGCCTCCACACGGGTGGCGCTGACGCGGTGCTTCGCGACGATTGCCAGGTCGGCACCCAGCGCGTCGGCATAAGCGCGGGCCATCTTCACGCCGCCCACATCGGGCGATACCACGCACAGGTTCGAGGTGTCCGGATGGCGTTCGCGCAGGTAGTGGATGAGCGCGGGCTTCGCGTAGAGATGGTCCACCGGAATATCGAAGAAGCCCTGGATCTGCGGTGCGTGCAGGTCCATGGTCAGCACCCGGCCGACCCCGGCGGAGGTGAGCAGGTTGGCGACGAGCTTCGCGGTGATCGGCACCCGCGGCTGGTCCTTGCGGTCTTGGCGGGCGTAGCCGAAGAAGGGCATCACGGCGGTGATCCGGCCGGCGCTGGCGCGGCGGGCGGCATCCACCATGATCAGCAACTCCATGATGTTGTGATTCGTCGGCGGGCAGCTCGGCTGGATGATGAAGACATCATCCCCGCGAATGTTCTCGTTGATCTTGACGAACGTTTCACCGTCCGGAAACGCCGTGACGTGGACATCGGCGAGTTTGGTGCCAAGGGTATCGGCAATGCGCTCGGCGAGCGCGCGGTGAGCGGTTCCACTGATGAGTTTCATGCAGGAGCGACGGGGCGGGCGCATCGTCCGCCGGTCATGCCGCATTCCTCAAGGCGAATCCCCGCCGGAAGGGAATTACTTCGCTCCCCTGCCTAGCAGAACAGCCGGGATGGTCTTGAGCAGGATCTTGATATCCAGCCACAGCGACCAATTGTCGATGTACTTGAGGTCCATCTCCACCCATTGCTCGAAGCTGGTGATCTTGTTGCGACCGCCAGCCTGCCACTCACAGGTGATGCCTGGCTTCACGCTCAGGCGGCGGCGGTGGGCCAGCTCGGAAAAGGCGGCCACCTCGTAGAGCGGCAGCGGTCGCGGGCCGACCAGGCTCATCTCGCCGGTGAGCACGTTGAGGAGCTGTGGCAGCTCATCAATGCTGAGTTTGCGCAGCCAACCGCCGAAAGGGAAAATGCGCGGGTCGCGGTCGAGCTTGAAGACCGGTCCGTCCATCTGGTTGCCGTGCTCGGCCTTGATCTGTTCCAGCAAGGCCTCGGCATTCGGCACCATGGTGCGGAATTTCCACATCCGGAACGGCCTGCCGTAATGGCCCGCACGCTTCTGGCAGAAGAGAATCGGAGCACCCGGGCTGTTGAAGCGAATGCCGATGGCCGCAATCAGCCACAATGGTGAACTGACGGTGATCAGAAACAGGGCCCCCAACCGGTCGAAGGCCTCCTTGGTCAGAAGTTCCCAACTCAGCTCCGGTGTGGAACGCAACACCAGCATCGGCTTGTTCCCGATGGAATCGAACACCGGCCGGGCGATCTGGGTGCGGATGAAAGACGCCGCGATCCACGCCTCGACGCCTTGCAGCTCGCAAGCCTCCACGGCCTGCGCCACGCGGTCGAAGGCGGTGCGCCGGGTGGCGAAGATCACCCGCTCCACAGTTTCCCTCTTCAGCAATTCATAAAGCTCCTCCACGGGGCGGGAGGTCAGGTCGAAGCGCTCGACGATGTTCCAGCCACCGGTCGCCTCGGGATCGAGCTCCTCGATCAATTCATCCAGATCCTGTCCAGATCCCGCCAGAACCACCCGCTCGCGGCGTCCTTCGTTCCGCTCGAGGAGGATCATCCGCTTGCGAGTCACCCGGTCGCGCAGCAGCAGCAGGAACGCCACGATCGGCGCACCAATACCGAGGATCAGGCGGCTGGCTTCCTGCAGCCGGGAGAATACCGAGATCAAGCCGAGCACCAGTCCCATCACGGCCAGAGCCTTGACGATCTGTTGCAGCGCCTTGTGGCGGGACTTCCGGCGGACGTGCTCGTAGAACCCGAAATGCTCCAGCACCAGCGGCGTGAAAGGCACCGCGATGTAGAGCACCCAGCTCATGTCCGCGAGGATGGAACTCTCCATCGAGGGCAGCCCGTAGTAGTCACGGATCGGATCACGGACGATCGACGCGAGCCAAAATCCCAGCCAAACCAGCGCCGCATCCAGGAGCTGAAGCGCCTGAATGGAAAAAGCCTGTTTGCGTCCGGTGGACATCGGCATGACGGGGAGTCGTGGGCGACCTGAAGCAGTCGCGCCGACCTTGGATGGGGCGCCTTCCCATGGCAATCACGTAAACGCGGAGGGACAGGCGACAGCTTTGTCACCTTCGCCGGCACCCGGGAAAACACGCAGGCCCCGCTCCTTCCAATGAATCCGGAGCCGCACGATTCGATTGCCATGCCGCCTTTCGCCCCTAAAGTCCCGCCCTCCAAATCATGAGCGAACCCAAGCACGTCGCGATCGTCGGCGCCACCGGAGCGGTCGGCGAGGAAATGCTTCTCTGTCTCGAACAGCGGAATTTCCCCGTCGGAAAACTGACCTTGCTGGCCTCTGCCCGCTCGGCCGGCAAACGCATCCCATTCCGCGGCCAGGACATCGTCGTGCAGGAGCTCACACACGACAGCTTCGCCGGTGTGGACATCGCGCTCTTTTCCGCAGGCGGCGGCATTTCCCTCGAATTCGGCCCGTCCGCGGCAGCCGCCGGTGCGGTCGTGATCGACAATTCGTCAGCCTTCCGGATGGACGATGGCGTCCCGCTGGTGGTCCCGGAAATCAACCCCGCCGCCGCGAAGGATCATCCGAAGGGCATCATCGCCAACCCGAACTGCACCACCATCATCTCGCTGATGGCGCTCGCGCCGCTGCACGAGAAGTTCGGCCTCAAGTCGATCATCGCCTCCTCCTACCAGGCCGTCTCCGGCTCGGGCGCACAGGGCATCATCGAGCTGGAAGAGCAGGTCAAGGCGATCGCCAACGGACTGCCCTTCGAGCCAAAGGTGTATCCGCGCCAGATCGCTTTCAACGTCATCCCGCAAGTCGATTCCTTCACCGCCAACGGCTACACCAAGGAAGAGATGAAGATGCTCAACGAAGGCCGCAAGATCCTCGGTCACGCCGACCTCAAGGTCTCCTGCACCTGCGTCCGCGTGCCGGTCTATCGCTCGCACTCGGTTTCAATCACCGCGCAGTTTGAGAAGCCAGTCGATGTCGAAGCCGCCCGCGCCGCCTATGCCGGCAAGCCCGGCATCCAGGTCGTGGATGATCCGGCGAACAAGGTCTTCCCCGTGCCGCTCGACACCACCGGCAAGGACGACTGCCTCGTCGGCCGCATCCGCAAGAACCTGGTCCTCGACAACGCCCTCGACCTCTGGGTCGTCGGCGACCAGGTCCGCAAGGGTGCCGCGCTCAACGCCGTGCAGATCGCCGAGATCCTCTGACGAGATCGTAGATGGAGGATGGCAGATGGTAGATTTCTTGCCTTTCATCCGCCATCTACCATCTGCCATCTACCATCCATGGATTTAAAGTCCTACCTCGCCACCCGCGCCGCTGAAGTCGATGCCGCGCTCGATGCCTTCTTGCCGAAGGCGAAGGAAAAGCCGGCCACCATCCACGCGGCGATGCGCTACACCGTCTTCGCCGGCGGCAAGCGCCTGCGTCCCATCCTCTGCCTCGCCGCGGCTGAGGCCTGCGGTGGCGATTCCGAGTCCGCGATCCCGCCCGCCTGCGCGGTGGAGATCCTGCACACCTACTCGCTGGTCCACGATGACCTGCCATGCATGGATGACGATGACCTTCGCCGCGGACGCCCCACCTGCCACAAGGTCTATGGCGAAGGCATGGCCGTCCTCACCGGCGATGCGCTCCTTACCGAAGCCTTCCTCATCCTTGCCCAGACCCATCCGGCGAAGCGCTACCCCGTCGGCAGCTACGTCGCCGAACTCGCATTGACCGGCGGCTCGACCAAGCTCATCGGCGGCCAGGTGATGGACCTTGAGGGTGAAGGCAAGAAGCTAACCAAGGCCCAGCTCGTGAAAATCCACGAAGCGAAAACCGCCGCGCTGCTGACCACCTCGATCCGCCTCGGCGCGATGACCGCAAATGCCACCGACAAGCAACTCGAAGCTCTCAGCATCTTCGGCCGCGCCCTTGGCCTCGCCTTCCAGGTGATCGACGACATCCTCGACGTAACAGCCTCCACCGAAGTCCTCGGCAAGACCGCCGGCAAGGACGCCGCGGTCGAAAAGGCCACCTACCCCGCCATCCTCGGCCTGGAGAAGTCCCGCAAGGAAGCCGCCAAGCTCACCAAGGAAGCGATGGATGCCCTGCTACCCCTCGGCAAGAAGGCCCAGCGCCTGCGCGAGATCGCGGACTACCTGCTGAAGCGGGAGTATTGACCGGTCGGAGCCCGTCAGAATGCCCACAGTGAGAGCGTCCGGTTGACGGCGGAGGCGATTGTGGAGGCAAGCGCGAGGAAGAGGAGGCAGTTTCGGGTCTTCGGCGATTCGAGTCGGGAGGGAGGCAGAGGAGTAACCGGGGCCTTAGCAGTCGAGGAACCAAGTCTTTCGGATTTGGATCCGGATGCCTGTGAGCGGTTCAGGGATGGAGGAGAGGAAATCTTCACGGTGCGCCGAGCCGGATGCTGATGCGGTAGAAGCGATGGTCCGGTTCGCCGGCCGGCAGCGGATGGCTGGCAGTCGTTTCGGCGGTGGACTGCCGGGTGATGAGATCGGTCCACTCGTCGAGATCGGCCGAGCTCTGGAGGATATATTCGCGGCCGGGGATCTCATTCCACTCCAGGCCCAGGGATTGTTCGGTGCGGGTCACCCTGAGCCGCGGCAGTGAATCGCCGCGCGCCGGATCGGTGCCGGCCAGCCATTCGGCCTCCGTGTTAAAGCCATCTCCGTCCGCATCGCCGGTGTCATTGACGCGGGTGTCGATCTGGTAGCTCGCGCCGGCTTCCGCAGGAAAATCGAGCACGCCATTTTGGCGGGTCACCGAGCGCACGGAATTGCCGCTGCGGACGAAGGCACCGGGGCTGCTGATGCTCGCGGGCAGGCGGAGCTTGATTGCCTGCGCACGCGACGAGCGCACCGCCAGCGCGGTGGGAATCCCGCCCTGCCAAGCGGCATCCACCTCGTAGCCACCGCGGGCACGGATGCCGGTGAACGAGCCGCTCGCCCATGCCGAGGGCAAGGCCGGCAGCACCGATACCTCGCCGGCATGGGACTGGACGAGCATTTCACACACCGCGGCGGGGAAGCCAAGATTTCCGTCGATCTGGAATGGCGTGTGAGTCGTGTAGAGGTTCGACATCGTGTTGTAGGTCAAGAGACCCCGTACCATGTCGTAGGCCTTATTCGGATCTCCCAGGCGGGCCCACAAGGCGGCGCGCCAGGGCCAAGTCCACGAGCGGCGCGAGTCGCCGGTGGTGCCGCGGTCTTGCAGCGAGATCTTCGCGGCGGCGACATAGGCGGGCGTCTCCACCGGATTGAACTGCGAACCGGGATACGCCGCATAGAGGTGCGAGGTGTGGCGGTGGCCGTCGTGCTCGATCGTCGGCCTTTCCGTGGTCCACTCCATCACCTGCCCCCACGAGCCGATTCCCGGGACCAGCAGGCGCGAGCGCTTGTCAGCCAGCAAGGCGCGGAATTCTGGCTCGATGCCGAGGACATCCGCCGCGGCGATCGTATTCGAGAAGAGGTCCCACACGATTTCCTGCACATAGGAGACGCCGTCCTCGGTCGGCCCGTGCTCGGGCGACCAGCCATTCGGGCCGACCAGCTTGCCATCCGGCCGTGTCACCAGGCGGGCGATCCAGAATTCGCAGATCTCCTTCATGACCGGCCAGGCCGTGCCTTGCAGGAAAGCGGTGTCACCACTGTGGGCATAGTGTTCCCAGTAGTGGCGGGCCAGCCAGGCGGAGGATGGCGTGTCCCAGTCCCACCCGTGCCCGCCGAAGGGATTCACCGAGGTCCGCATGGTCCACCCCGGCGTCTCCGCGCCGAAGGAGGCCTTGGTCGCGGTGCGGCTGAGCGGCGCGATGGCACCGAGGTAGCGGAACAACGGCTCGTGGCACTCGGAAAGATTCGCCGGCTCCGCCATCCAGTAGTTCATCTGGAGGTTGATATTGACGTGGTAGTCGGAGAACCACGGCGGGTTGTTGCTGTTGTTCCAAAGCCCCTGGAGATTCGCCGGCAGCGAATCGCGCGAGCAGGAAATCAGCAGGTAGCGGCCGAACTGGAACAGCAGCGACTCCAAGTGGCGGTCGGTGCCACCCGCCTTGTACGCCGTGAGCCGCGCGGGAGTGAGCGTTTCCGCCGGAGCCGCGCCCAGGTCGAGCGTGACGCGATTGAAAAGCGCGTGATAGTCCGCAAGGTGCGCTGTCTTCAATCCATCGTAGCCGAGGGCCTGCGCGGCATTGAGGCGGGCGGCGACCGGCACCGCGGGATTGATGCCATTGCGGAAGGCCGGGGTGGTGGTGGCATCCAGCGCGTAGTCGGTGGCCGCGGCGTGGAGGATGACCAGCGAGTCGCAATTCTCCGCCCGCAGCGTGTTGCCGGAGACGGTCAAGGAACCACCCGTGTGGAGGACTCGGACCCGCGTGGCGTAGCGCAGGCCGTTGTTCGACAGTACGGCGGCGAAGCCGATCTCGCTGCCTGCAGCCACCGTGGTTTCCGCGTGGGCTCCCACGAGCCTGAAACTGGTGCTGATCTTCCCCGCTTGATCGGCCGAGAAACGGGTGGCGATGATCTGGTGCGGATGCGAGGCGAACGATTCACGGAGGAAATTCACTCCATTCCGTATCCAGGTCACGCGGTGGATGGAATCGGCGACATCGAGCGAGCGAACCAGATTGGCGGGTACTGCCGTGGTCAAAGCCGGCGTCAGCGTGATCTCCGCCACTTGGAAATGAGGGACCGCGGTATTCGGTGCGAAGACGAAGCGATAGTGCGTGTAGGCACCGGATGTCGCGGCGGTGAAGTTCACGGTCTGCTTCCGGTTCGGGAACGGCCACACCGGGGTGGTCGCCGCGCTGAGATTGCGGCTGTCGAGCTGGGTCCAGGAGCTGCCGTCATTCGAGCCCTCGAAGGTCCAGGTCTTCGGATCGCGGGCCGCCACGTCATTGGCCGAGGCCAGCGAGTAGCCGGTGAAGACCACTGGCGCCGGATAGGATGCCTGCCAGATGACGGTCTTGTTGAGGTGCTCGAAGCACCACTTGGTATCGACGCTGCCGTCCACGGACTTGGCGACCGTTTCGGTGGAGGAGGCCGCCATGTGGTCAGCCAGCGTGGGCCAGGACACCGTCGGGCCCGCGGCACCCTCCTCAAGGTAAAGGTCGCCGAAATTCTGATAGGCCCCGAACGAATTGACGTCATAGCCGCCGGAAGGATTGGCGCCGCCCGTCCAGAGGGTGATCTCGTTGAACTGCATCCGCTCGGCAAGTGGGCTGCCGTAGATCATCGCCCCAACCCGGCCATTGCCGATCGGCAGCGCCTGCGATTCCCAATCCGTCGCGGGAGTGGCGAAGCGGATTTCCAGCGGCCCGGCGAGCGCGGCGGCGGCGGCGACGAGCGAAGCCGCGAGGCAGCGATACAGAAAAGCGGAAAGGAACATCGATTCAGGTCAAATTGGAGAGCTTTGCGGAGCCGGTGCCCCGGCTGTATCCATTGTCGTCGGCATGGATTTTCATGGAGATCCTGGCAAGGCAAAGCCGCCAAGCCACGGCCACAGTGGCAGGAACATTACGTCACTCAATGGATATTTCTGTGCCATTTATTGATATAGAGAGACCCAATCGGCATTCCAAATGCTAACCCGCGCCCCGCTGAAGGGTCTCTCGGAATTCGTCGCAGCAAGTCAACCACCCCTCTCCCAGCGCCAACGGCGCGACATCCCTCAGCCCCGGGCAACGTCCATGGTGCCCGCGCGCGGATCATTGCGGCCTGAAGGGCCGCGAGACGGGCGGAGCGCACATCGTCATCGGGCGTGCATCTCCCCTAACAAGTTCGCACATGGGATGTGACCCAATGCCGCTTCCATCCTCTCCTAGTCTATCGGGCCTTCAGCCCTCCTTATGATCTGGATGGCAAACCACGCCCGTTGGGCGGGGCTGAGGGATTACGCCCCCTTGGGGCTTGGAGAATACCGGGTCGTTGACAGGACATCGTGCCGTTGGTGCGAGAAACCATAGACATTCACGCAATAGCCATGGTGTCGAAAATCGACCGGGGCTCCCGTCACAAACACAAGAACCATACCCCCAACGCAAAGGCCCCGACCCACACCGCGCCGATGTGCGCGAGGCCGAAGCTGCGGGCTCCCGGGGTCTCCGCGCGATGATCATGGTGCGGGCCGAAGAGCGCACCGTATTTCATCACAAGCCATCCTCCGAGGATGGTCCAGAAGACGAGGAATGCGACGATGATGAGCTTGATGACGAGTGGCATGGCGGACGAACCGACTCTGCCAGACTCCCCCGCAGTCGATAGGTACAGGTGAAAGAAAATCGCCGGAGTACAGAATCTGTACTGCATTCGTTTCGCGGCGGCTGTATCTGGCGGCGATGGCTAAACCGCCCAAGATCGTTGCCATGCCTACCGCTGCGCCGCTGCACCAGGAGCTTTCCGAAAAGCTCGCCGGATTGATTCGCGCCGGAACCTTTCCCGCGGGCTCGCGCTTTCCCTCAATCCGCCATACCAGCCGCGAGCACCGGGTTAGCATCTCGACGGTGATGGAGGCCTATCGGCACCTTGAGGACGAAGGCTTCATCGAAGCCCGCCCGCGCTCCGGCTACTTCGTCGCGCCCCCCAAGATCACGGCCGACCGCTTTCCCACGACAGCCACGCGCGCATCGAAGCCGCTGAAGGTCGGCTCGATCATCGAGGCGATCATGGACACCGCCGGCGACCCGGCCTTCGTGCCCTTTGCGACCGCGGCACCGGGCGACGGCATCGTGCCGGAGTCGAAGCTCGCCGGGATCACCCGCGAGGTAATGCGCAAGCACGGCGCAGAAGCCCTGCGCTATACACCGCCACAAGGCCGCCGCGAACTGCGCGCCGCGCTTTCCCGACGGCTCTTCGACATCGGCCTGAAGGTCGCACCGGATGAAATCATCACGACCCAAGGGGCCACCGAGGGCCTGCTGCTCGCCCTGCGCGCCACCACGAAAGCCGGCGATCTCGTAGCCGTGGAATCGCCCGCGTACTTCGGCACGCTCAATCTGGTCCGCGACCTTGGGCTGCGGGTCATCGAGATCCCCGTCGATCCACGCACTGGCCTCGTCGTCGAAGCCTTGGCCACGGCGTTGAAGAAGCACGCCATCGCCGCCTGCATCGTGCAGCCGCATTTCCAGAACCCGCTCGGCAGCGTGATGCCCGAGTCTAACAAAAAGGCGCTCGCCGCCCTCGCGGACAAGCACGGCTTCACGATCATCGAGGACGATGTCTATGGCGATCTCTCCCACGATGGAGTGCGCCCGCCCTCGATCGCCATCCACAGCGATCGCGTGATCCATTGCGGATCGGTATCGAAGACCATCGCCCCCGGCCTACGCGTCGGCTGGCTGGTGCCCGGTGCCCACCTCGCGGAAATCCGGCGCTTGAAAGGCATCCAATGCCCTTGGAATGGCACGCTCTCCGAACTCGTCATCGCCGGCTTCCTCGATGCCGGCGGATACGATCGCCACCTCCGCCGCATCCGCGGACTCTACGCCGGCCAATGCGCCCAGACGCGCGAGGCGGTGCTGCGGCACTTCCCCGACTACGCCCGCGTGAACCGCCCCGCCGGTGGCTTCGTGCTGTGGGTGGAAATGCCGGCTGGCTTCGACTCGCAGGCTTTCACCCAGGCCGCGCTGAAGAAAGGCATCAGCCTCTCGCCCGGGACCATCTTCTCCGCTTCCGGCGGCTTGAATCATTGCTTCCGCCTGAGCTGCGGCTTCGCCTTCGGCGAGCGCACGCTGGAAGCCATCGCCACTCTCGGCAAACTCGCACCGCATCACCGCTCGTGAACGCTTCCCGCAAAGGCATGCTCTTCGGGCTGGCGGGCGTGATGGCATTCGGCCTCACGCTGCCCGCCACGCGGCTGGCGGTGGCGTCACTCGATCCGGCCTTCGTCGGGCTCGGTCGTGCCGCGGTGGCAGCGTTGCCCGCGGCAATGTTGCTGTTTCTAACAAAGCAGCCATTCCCATCGCGCGATCAATGGCAGCGCCTCGCCATCGTCGTGCTCGGCGTAATCGTCGGCTTCCCGCTGTCGATCGGTTGGGCAATGCAACGCGTGGATGCCTCGCATGGCGGCGTGGTGCTCGGCCTGTTGCCGCTTGCCACCGCCTGCGCAGCCTTCCTCCGCGCGGGGGAAAATCCATCGCGGCGCTTCTGGGTATGCAGCCTGGCTGGCAGCGTCACCGTCGTTGCCTTCGCCCTTACCGCGAGCAGCGGCAAGCTGACTCCCGCGGATGGCGCGCTGCTATTGGCCGTCGCCTTCGCTGCGATCGGCTATGCCGAGGGCGGCCGGCTCGCACGCGAGCTGGGCGGCTGGCAGGTCATGTGCTGGTCGCTGGCGGCGGCGCTGCCCTTCATCCTCGGCCCGCTGATCTGGCTGGGACTTAACTACGGCGTCCATGGCACCACATCATCGTGGGCGGGTTTCGCTTACTTGAGCTTGGTCAGCTCCTTCCTCGGCATGTTCGCGTGGTATCAAGGTCTCGCCCTCGGTGGCGTGGCGAAGGTCGGCCAGATCCAGCTACTCCAGCCATTCTTCACCTTCCTCTTCGCGATGGCCTTCCTCGGCGAACGCTTCGGCTGGCAACCGGTCGCATGCGCGGCGCTGGTCGCCGGGCTCATCGCCCTTGGCCGCCGCGGCGCTGGTCCCAGAGGTACCAGCCTTCCACTTTCTCGCGCGCCCACGGTGTCTTCCGCAGAAACGTGAGGCTGGATTTGATGCTCGGGTTGTCGAGGAAGCACCTGACCCGGATCCGGCGACCCATCTCTTCCCAGCCGTAACGCTCCTGCAGCGTGCGGACGATGGTCTCCAGCGTCACGCCATGCAGCGGATCCCTCGGGTGCTCTCTCGATGGCGGTGGTTCCTCGCTCATGACTTACGACCCTCGTCGTACTCGTAGAAATCGAACATCGTCATCAGCTCCGCGCGGTCCGCGAAACCCCCATCGGCCTTGGCCTTCTCAAAGAACTCCGTGCCGCCGTCCTCATCGCGCCAACCGCGCTTGCAGGCGAAACCGTTCCACACCAGGTAGTCGATCGCATGCAGTCCGCGGCCTTCACCGAGACACCACGCGAGCGTATCCTCGTCGCTGGCCCCTCCGATAATGCGGGTTTTCACGTCCGCGTAGTCCACCCGGAGAAAGGCGCAAATCCGGCCATCGAACCCCTTCCCGAGGTAGCCGTGATAGTCCTGGCCGAGTTCCCCGGCGGCGTGCAGGCGGATCTTGTCGCACATCCGAGGGAAATAGACGAGTCCGCCGGTTTGATCGTAGGCGCTGCGGGGAAAGCGGGGCATGGCGGGATTCTCGCAGGATCAGGCCGCGGCGCAATTGTCATGACACACGCCTCGCGAGTGCGGCAGCTTCACCAAGAATCGACGCAAATCAGGAGCCTTGGGACCGGGCGACTGAAGACATCCAAGCATCCGATTTTCGGCGCGAAGGCCCGATCCCTTCAAAATTGGCGTTCATTCGCATCCATTCGCGGTTGATATCTCCAAATGCACCCGCGGGAAATCCGCTTGCCGGACCCCGCTGGCTCTGGTTCATTCCCGCCCGTTCCGCGAGGTAACGCCGATGTAGCTCAGGGGTAGAGCAGGTCATTCGTAATGATCAGGTCGGGGGTTCAAATCCCTTCATCGGCTCCACTTCCCACGCATTTTCCCGAAGGTGCGGGAATGCCGGGAGAGCCTCAGGGCTTGCAGACGCTACAGGTGCCGCCCGCCTTGCAGTGGCCGCAGTTTTTACAGTTCTTGCAGGCCGTGCATGTGCCCGTCGGAGAACATTTCGCGTTGGAATAATCGCCGCAGCACGCCGACACGGGCGCGGTCACGCGGGGAATGGACGAAGAGCACCCGGCCAACACGAGGGCGAGCAAGGGGAGGAATTTCATCGCTAGGACCCTAGCACGTGGGATGTGTTCACGCAATTCTTCTCACTTCAGGCCGAAGGGATTCGTCCCCTTCCCGCCCGCGGGTTCTACGATGCCCGTGCTACCGTCGGTCAGGTCGATCCGGCCGCCGGCTTGGCAGACGAGCTTGAGGCGGTCCGGCGAAAGGACCTCCACGGTCATGTCCTTGGCATCACGCTTCAGCGCGCTGATGCCCTTCGCCGCGAGCACGACCTCGCCGGCGTGCGGCGCGGTGAGGACGATCCAGCGGACATTCCCCTGCCCGGCGGCGGCATTGACCTCGAAGCCGCCCTCCGCCGTGAAGCCGCGGAAGACGGTCTTTTCCCACTTCGGCGACAGGGCGGGAAAAACGTGGATGATTCCATTCTGGCTGCGGAAGGCCATTTCCTGCAACGCGGTCGCACAGTGAAGCGGTGTCTCCATGACGGGTGCCGAGCCGCCTTCGCGGTAGAGCGTGTTCGCATCGACGAACTTCCGGAAGCCGTCGAGAAAGCCCTGCGCCCGTGCGCCATCGCCGAGGATCGCGGACATGGCGATGCCGCCGGTGAAGGAGTAGCCCAGCAGCGCGCCTTTCTTCGAGTGCCAATGGTCGAGGTTCGACTTGATCCACTCTGCGCCGTGGCTTTCCGGCGTCACGATCCCGTAGGGATAGATCATGAGCAGGTGCGACCAGTGGCGGTGGCTCTTTGCGTAAGGCATGCCGGCCCCGATGAAATACGAGTCCTCGTCCTTCGGGAAAGGGACCAGCTTCTCTAGGATGCGCCGCCACTCGGGGGCGAGCGGATCCTTCGCGCCGAACTTGCCATCCATCTCTAACAGCGTGCGGCAGCCCCACACGAGACCCGCAAGATCGTAGTTCGCATCGGCCGCCTCGCCATACTCGGGACTGTGGGTCTTCGGCAGGTGCAGCAGTCCATCCGGTCCCTCGGTGAGGAAATGCCGGTGGTAATTCACCGCGCGCTTGAGCAGCGGGAAGAGCTGTTCCTTGCCAATGCGCTCATCCATCGAGACGCGGTAGTGGCGATAGAGATTGTGGCAGATCCACAGCAGATTGCCGGCCTCCATGCCGATGTCGGCACGCTCGCGAATCGGCCGGCCACCCGGTTGGCCAGCCCAGCCGAAGAGGTCCGGCCCGGTATTGCGACAGAGGGCCGCGGAGTCGGCGCGATACTTCTCATCCACCGAGCGGATCATGCCATCGAGTCCCGCCGCGAGGTGCTTCGGCACGGACTCCGCCTCCGTGAAACGGCCGGACGAGTAGAAGGTCGAGTAGCTGAGCTGCACGTTCAGATTCCACCAGGTGGCGGCCCAGCCGGACGGTTGGAGCCACGGGCCGCTATTATCGATCAGGCCGCCCCCGGCCCGGGTAGCCGAGGCCATCTTGTAGATCTGGATCCAGTAGAAGGATTCCCAGTAGGGATCGCCAAAGCTGAAGAAGCTCTTGGGATACCACTGGTGCCACCACTCGCGGTGCGAGCTTTCGAGCGTGGCAAATGCAGCGGCCGCGGATTCCTTCACGAGACCTTGGGCCTCTGCAGCAGGAAGTTCCTTGGTGTCATAGGCCACGGTCCAAAATAGCTTGTTGTCCTTCTGCTCCCACGCCGTGACGTAGCCTCCGCCCGCGGCAAGCGATTGCCCAGAACGACCCTTGCTACGATCTCCCTCGTACTTCGCGGGTGGATTGGGAACGCGTTGGTTGCGGAACTCCGCGGACAAATTTTTCTCCCGGGGACTCACCGCTGGCTCGGCCACGAAGTCGAGCGTGGCTCCACCTTCACCCCCGCTTCGTTTCAGCTCGATGACGCCGGCCCCGTTCGTCGCGTGAATGAAGATCCGCCACGCGACCTCGCCGCGATCGGTGACCAGCTTGCCGCGCGCTTCGGCATTCCACAGGTCGATGCGCGCGGTGCTTTTCGCGGGGTCGATCTTTCCCTCCGTCTTCAACTCGAAGCGCCCGATCGGCAGGCGGCCGCGGTTCTGCACCTCGATCGCGTCCGGCACCTTGCCCTGCCACAGGTCATCGGTGCGGTGGTCGTGGACGCGATTGCTGCCCACTTGAAAACTGAGCGCATTTTCACCTGCCAGGCGGGCCATCATGCCAAGCTCGCCATTGCCCACGAAGGGAGCTTCCCACCACTCCTTGCCCATGCGGTTCCAGACCGGATCGTGGCCGCCGAGAAAGGCAGGCCAGTCGATCCTCTCTTCCAGGGCCGTAGCGGGGAGGAGTAGGGCAGCGATCAGAAATGCGGCGCGCAGGATCTTCATGGAACCGGTAGGCTGACAAACGCCGCCACAAAACGGCAAGCCACATTTGTCATACAAATTTATCCATGCGTCCCGACAGAGGGATTGCACGGGCGGGCGCTTCCGCTAGAGTGACTTGGCATGGACGCCGTTCTGGATCTCCCGCAAATCGGCGACCGGCACGCCTTCAATCTGGCGCGCTGGCAGGAGATTTGCGCCGACCCACAGGTGCGGGCAATCGCGGGCAGGGTCGAGTCGGACGCACACGGTCATATTCTCATGAGTCCACCCCCGGCATTCGAACATTCCCAATTCCAGTATCGGATCGCTCGGTTACTCGGCGAACTTCTTGGACATGACGGTGCATCAACGGAGTGCCCAGTCTCCACGACGAAGGGAATCCGGGGAGTCGATTCGGTCTGGATTTCAGAGGAACGACGGAAACAAGCACTTCGCAGCGGGGTCCTCTTCATCGCGCCGGAGATCTGCGTGGAAGTCCTATCGCCCGGCAACACCCGCAACGAAATGGAAGAGAAGCGTTCCCTTCTCTTCCAAGCCGGAGCCGACGAAGTCTGGTTCTGCGACACCAAGGGACGCATGTCTTTCTTTCTGCGCGACGCGCCCCTGGTGGCTGCCGAAAAGTCGCTCTATTGTCCGGGCTTCCCGGAGTCGATCGGGTAGGCAAAGCTCGGCCGTGCCCATCGCCATGCTCATCCTCGCCTGCGTCTTGTGGGCGGTCAGCTTTCCCGTCATCAAGGCGCTGGACCTGGAGCAAACCGCGCGCCTGCCGGAGGCCTCCAAGGTCTTCTTCGCCGCGTGGCTGCAGATGGCGCGCTTCGCCTTGGCCGCCGCGATCATGATCCCGCTGGTGGTAAGACAGTGGCCAACGCGCAAGGAGGTCATTCAGGGCACCTGGCTCGGCGCATGGGGCGGACTCGGCATGGCCCTGCAGGCATGGGGCCTCGGCTACACCGAGGCTTCCACCTCCGCCTTCCTCACCCAGGCCTACTGCGTGATCCTCCCGCTGGTGGCGTGCGTGAAAACGCGCCGCGCGCCGACGCTGAAGGTGGTGACCGCCACCGCGCTCGTCATCGTCGGCGGGGCGATTCTTTCCGGTGTGAGGCCCGGTGAATTGAAGATCGGCAAGGGCGAGGCCGCGACACTGGCCGCCGCCTTCATCTTCACCTTCCAGATCCTCACGCTGGAGAATCCGAAGTACGAGGGGAATCGTGGCTTGCCCGTCACTTTCGCGATGTGCGTGGCGATCGCGGCGATCTTCCTGCCCGTGAGTGCCTTCCTCGCCCCAGATGCCGCCCATCTGATCTCCCCTGCCGCATCGTGGCCGGCGATCACCTTGCTGCTGGTCCTCGCGCTGGTCTGCTCGGTGGGTGCCTATGGCCTGATGAATACTTGGCAACCTCGCGTCCCCGCCACCGAGGCCGGGCTGATCTACACCACCGAGCCGGTTTTCACCGCCGGGTTCGTGCTGTTCCTGCCAGTGATGTTAGGCCAACTTGTCGGCAGCAGCTATCCGAACGAATCCCTCACCTTCTCGCTGGTGGCGGGAGGTTCGCTGATCCTCGCCGCCAACCTCCTGATGCAATGGAAACGCCGACCCCACCCGCCCGCGATCGCTCCCGCACCCTGAAAGCCCTTCGCTTCATCGGCCGCAATCTGCTGCGGCTGCTGATGGTGGTTCCCGCGCTGTGGTGCTTCGGTGCGGTCAATTACGACGGCCCCTTTCCGGGCTCGGGCAATCTGGTCCTCGCCATCCTGTGGGCGGCACTCACGGTCTTCCTGCTGTTACGCGCCCGCTCAAAGCGCGACCGCTGGCTGTCCTTCGCTGGCGCGCTGGCGCTGGTCATTCTGCCATGGTCATTCAAGCAGCCGCGCAACGACCGCAACTGGTCGCCGGAATACGCCCGCACCGCGAATGCCACGGTGGAGGGCGACACGGTCACCTTCACGAATTTCCGCAACTTCGACTACAAGCTCGATGGCACCATCACCGAACGCTGGGAGACCCGCACCGTCCACCTCTCGAAGCTGCGCGGCATCGACTTCTTCCTCAACTACTGGGGCTCGCCCTTGATCGCGCACCCGATCTTTTCCTTCGACTTCGGCGATGAAGGACACATCGCCTTCTCCATCGAGACCCGCCGGGAAAAAGGCGAGACCTACACCACACTCGGCGGGCTCTACAAACTCTACGAGCTGAGCTATCTGGTCGGTGATGAGCGCGACTTCGTCCGCGTCCGCACCAATATCCGCAAGGACGAGGATGCATATCTTTTCCGGCTCGCTACCACGCCGGAAAACGCGCGGGTGCGCTTCCTCGAATACGTCAGCCAGATCCAAGAGCTCGCCGCCAAGCCGCGCTTCTACAACGTGCTCACCGCGAACTGCACCACCGCCATCCGCTCGCAGGTCCACATCAAGAAGAAGACCGTCCCGGACCTGCGGCTGCTGCTGAATGGCAAGCTCGACGAGATGTTCGCCGAGCACGGCCTGTTCGCGGTGAAGGACCTCCCCCTTGCCGAACTCAAGCAGCGCGGCCATGTCGATGAGCGCGCCATGGAGGCACAAGATGACCCGGAGTTTTCGAAAAAAATCCGGCAAAATGTGCCGGGATTTGCTCCGTAAGTCTGCATTTTATGCAAAGATGTAAAATTGGGTTTTCCTAAGGAAATCGTTGGGTATGAGTGAGGTGCTCCTCATTCCTTCCCATGAAACTCCGCCATCACCTCCCGGCCATGGCGCTGCTCGGCCTCACCAGCAGTGCCTTCGCGCTCAAAATCGAGTTCCGCTACGATTACGACACCAACGGCTTCTTCAACAGCGCCGCAGCCAAGGCCGCGCTCGAAGCAGCCGCTGACTTTTACGAGCCGCTGATCCATGACTCGCTCGCGGCAATCAATCCTGCCGGCGGCAATACGTGGGAGGCCAAATTCACCCATCCAGGAAATGGCACTACCCAATTCCCGGTCGCCAATTTGGTGGTGCCGGCCGATACGATCATCATCTTCGCCGGTGGCCGGGCACTCAGCAGTGCTGGCTTGGGCGGCTACGGCGGCTACGGCGCATCCGGTAGCCAGGCTTGGTTCGATCTCCTCGCTTGCCGCGGCCAAACCGGTGCCTTGGAGACAACGCCAACCGACTTCGCACGATGGGGCGGGGCCATCACGTTCGACACGGGAAGGACGTGGAATTTCTCGCTGACTGATCCCACGGCCCCCGGTTCTGCGGATTTCCTTCCGATTGCCCTCCACGAATTGGGGCATGCCCTGGGGCTTGGCGGCGCACCTTCCTGGACGACCAAGATTTCCGCCAGCACCTTCACCGGAGCGCACGCCGTCCAGGTCTATGGGGGGAATGTGCCTCTTTCGGGCACCGGCCATTGGCGCGACAACTCCTGCGGCGGAACCGATGGCTATCTGGCAAGCGACACCAATAAGATCCTCAGCAAGGCATACGGTGCCTTCGGCGCTCCTCACGGGTTCCCCCAAATCGCCCTGATGGATCCGAGCGTCTGCGGCAACGGCACTTTCCAGAAGGTCATGACCGACCTCGATATCGCCGCCCTCCGGGACGTGGGATGGGAGATCGATCCACCCTTGGATTTGACCGTCCCGAGTCTCGACCCCTCTGCCAGCCCCTTCGTCTTCTCCTGGCCGAGCACCAGTGGCTTCACCTACCGGCTGCAGCGAAGCCCTTCCCTTGCCGCGAATTCTTGGACCACCCTTTCGACCCAAACGGGCAACGGCACCATCCAACAGTTCTCCACTGCCACTCCCGGCCTTGCGACGGCTTTTTACCGTTTGACCACCGATGTTCCGGCGGCTGGCGCGTTGTTCGTCGAGCCTCCTCCCTTGGTTCCCGCTCCTCAATCGGCCCCTTCGATCGACGTCGAGGGTTGCCAATGCGGCACTCCTTGGCTCGACCATTGACCGCCGCTTGACGCGGGCAGCGCCGGCGCTATTCGGGACGTGTGACGCTGCTCAAAACCATCGGCCTCCTGACGCTGTCGAATATCTTCATGACCTTCGCGTGGTACGCCCACCTGAAGGACATGAAGGAAAAGCCGTGGATCATCGCCGCGCTCTTCTCGTGGGGCATCGCGTTGTTCGAGTACCTGCTGCAGGTGCCGGCGAACCGGATCGGGTCGTCCGCCTATAGCACCGGCCAGCTCAAGATCCTGCAAGAGGTCATCACGTTGTCGGTCTTCGTCCCCTTCGCGGTCTTCTACCTGAAGGAGAAGATCACGCTGAACTACCTCTACGCCGCCCTGTGTATGGGCGGGGCGGTGTTCTTCATGTTCCGCGACAAGATCGCCCCGAAGCCGCCGGAGCCTGCTTCGGTGGAAGTTCGGCAGGATGCCGAGTGATCAGGCCAACGGCTTGAACTCGACCTGCTCGATCACCTTCCCTTCGAGGTTCTTCATCACGAAGGTCAGCGCGTTCGCGTCCGCCTTGCCCTCGATCCACGTTGCCCGCTCCGGCTGCGGACCGCCGCCGACGAGCTGGCCGTAGGGAAACTCTTCCGTGCCCGGAAGCCACGCCGTCTGGTGGGTGTGACCGGAGATCACCACCTGGGTCTTCCACGCCACCAGCGAATCGTGCCAAGCCTCGCGGCTGAATCTACTAAAGGCATCGTAGCCGCCCTTCTCGTAGCCGGCATCCGGCACCTCCTTCTTCCAGCGCAGCGGGATGTGGCAGAAGACGACGCGATACGGAGCATCGCGGAATTCCGGGCGGGCGATGACTTGCTTCAGCCACTCAGCCTGCTCCTTGCGGAGCGCTTCAAAGGCGACACGGCCGCCGAAGCTCGGGTGATTGTCCGGCTTGTCCTCGCCGGTGTGCAGGCAGATCACTGCCATCGGCCCACTGCGGAAGGCATAGAACGGCCGGCCGCCGGGCGTGGCCACCATCTCCGGCACCTTGAAGGCCCACTTGCCACGCACGTCGTGATTTCCCCACACCAGCAACAGCGGGCGGTCTTCGCTGACATCCTGACCGGCGGGATGAAGCAGTGTCGGCACCAGCCAGTCCTCCTGATGCCAGTCATTGCAGGTATCGCCATTCCAAAGAAGGAAGTCCCCGCGCGGGGTCGAGGCGTGAAGCTTCTGGATCGTTGGCGCATTCTGGTGCGTGTCGTTCCAGATGACGAAGCTGGTTTCCTTCGCCGCGGGATCGAGGGTACCGAATTTCTTCCACGGCCCCTCCTCCTTGCCGCTGCCATCGGTCGCCTCGGTGATGGCCCGGAGCTGATACTTTCCGCCCGGCTTCAGGCCATCGATCTTCACCCGCAGGATCTCATCGCCCTGCGGCACGAAGCCGAAGCGGTCCGCCGCGGCGGTGCCGCTGCCGCCGTCCTCGCCCTTCCACTCCACCCGGCCGCGGGACAGCTTCGAGACCGCCCAGACCACCTCCACTCCATCGTGGCGCGGGGCCATGATCACCGCCGGGGTCTTCATCAAGGGTCCACTCGCGATGGCCGGCTGCTTCTCCTGCGCGGAGGTCACTCCCGCCACACCAGCCACCGCCCCGCCCGCTACCTTTCCGAGGAATCCACGTCGTTTCATGTCCGTCCGAATACGTCACGAAAGCGCCGAAATCACTCCAAAACCCCACCATTGGCGGAAATGCCAAGGGATTTGGGAAACTCGACAAAGTCGGTCCCCTATCCATCAGCGGGCGGCAATGCCTCGCGGGCCTCAAGCCAGTCCGCAGGAATGCCGGAAACTCCCAGCCGCGCGGTGACAATGGCCCCGACCATCGCGGCATTCGTGTCGCAGTCGCCGCCAGCCTCGACCGTCGAAATCAGCGCTTCCTGGAAATCACCTAACGAGCGAAGCGCCAACCAGATCACGAAGGGCACCGTATCCGGGGCGGTGACCAGCGAGCCATTGCCCAGCCGCCGGCCCACAACCTCCGGCGAAAGCCTTGGATCAATCGTCACCGCCGCCGCGATGCCCGAGCGCGTCTCGCTCTCCGGCGTGCGCTGAAGCAACTCCGTGGCGATGATTTCCAGGGCTGCATCCAGCGCCAAATCCCTCGTTCGCCACGCACAAGCCGTCGCCACCGCCACGGCGATCGCCCCGGCAATCCCCTCCGGATGCCAATGGGTCACCCGCGCCGACTTCATCGCGTGCTTCACGACGAGGTCCAAGTCCTCGGCAAACCACGCCCCTAGAGGAGCGACGCGCATGGCGGCACCATTCCCCATCGAGCCGCCGTTGAAGGCCTCTTTCGACACCCTCTCCCAAGGCTCGCCCTCCCCGATCTGTTGGAGAATGCGGGCCGCCATCTTGCCGTAGCCGCGGTCGGGATCGCGCTTGTAGTTCCTCGCGAAAATCCATGCCAGCAGGTCCTCCTCGATCGCTCCGCAGCGATGGAGGCATTCTTCAATCCCAACCGCCATGGCCGCATCATCCGTCCACCACCACGGTCCGGCCGGCACGCCGAGCGCGACCCGCTTTCTCACCTCGGCATGACCGTAGGCGCACATCTCGCCAAAGGCATCGCCCACCGAGAGGCCTTCCAAGACGACCCGGGGCCGTTGCTTTCTCGCGTCCTCATCCACACGGGAAGACCTAGCCAGTCCGGAAACGAATTCCAATCCGACGTTCATGATTGGACGTCCGACTTCCACCGTTCTAAGTCCTTTCCATGACTCCCGCCGCGCTTGGCTACGCGATGCCCCCTGAATGGTCCCCTCAGACCGCCGTCTGGCTGTCCTGGCCGGTCAATGACGAGCGCCATTGGGGCGGGACGAAGCACGGGCTGATGCGTGAGAAGTTCGCCGAAATCGCCGCGGCGATCAGCCTCTTCGAGCCCATCCGCATCAATGCTCCCGGCTCGGAGCACAAGCTCATCCTCGACGCCTGCAACCGCGCCCGGGCAGTGCCGGAGCGCATCGAGCTCTTCGATCATCCGCACAATGACGTCTGGTGCCGCGACCACGGGCCGATCTTCGTGAAGCACCGCGAGACCGGTGAGGTCGCCGTCAGCGACTGGGGCTTCAATGCGTGGGGCGGCAAGTTCCCTCCCTACGACCTCGACAATGAGATCCCCCGCCGCGTGGCAGACTCGCTCGGCATGAAGTGCTTCGAGGGCGGCATGATCCTCGAAGGCGGGGCAATCGAGATCAACGGCCTCGGCCAGCTCCTGACCACCGAGGCGGTGCTGCTCAACCCGAACCGCAACCCGCGGCTTTCCCGCGAGGACATCGAGCAAAAACTCCGCGACACCCTCGGCGTGCGCGACATCCTATGGCTCAAGCAAGGCATCGAGGGCGATGACACTGACGGCCACATCGACGACCTCGCTCGCTTCACCGACGACGCGACGATCGTCGCTTGCCTCGAAAAGGACCGCGGCTCGCCGAATCACGCCGTCTTGGAAGACAACTTCGCCCGGCTGAAATCCTTCACCCGTCCCGATGGCCGGCCGTTCGAAGTCGTCCACCTCAACCTGCCCGAAGCCTGCGAAGTCCCCGGCTGGCGCTTGCCTGTACTACCCGCATCGTACGTCAATTTCCTGATCGTGAATGGCGGCGTGCTGGTCCCGACCTTCCGCCAGCATCGCAATGACGACCAGGCACTCGGCCAGCTCCGCGAACTCTTCCCCGACCGCACGGTGCTGGCCATCGACTGCCTCGACCTCGTGGAAGAGGGCGGCACGCTGCACTGCATCTCGCAGCAGCAGCCGGCTTGAGCGGGGCGCAGCCCGATAAGGAGTGTGGACGTTCCGTCCACACCGTGTCGACGGAACGTCGACACCCGTTATCTCAAGCTACGCCATGGCAGATCAATCCCCGAACAAGTTCCCCAGCCCGCCGAGTGCGGACCCCTGCTCGCGCCCGCTGGCATACCCGCTGACAATGCGCTGCGCGAGACGCGCGAAGGGCATGCTCTGGAGCCACACCGTGCCGTGTCCCTGCAGGGTGGCGAGGAAGAGACCCTCCCCACCGAAGACCATCGACTTGAGATTCCCGGCGCGCTGGATGTCGTAGCTGATGCCCTTCGTGAAGGCGACCAGGCAACCGGTATCCACGAACAGCTTCTCGCCATTCAGTTCTTTCCGCACCACCGTCCCCCCGGCGTGGACGAAGGCCAGGCCATCGCCATTCAGGCGCTGGAGGATGAAGCCCTCGCCGCCGAAGAGACCCGCGCCGAGCTTCTTGTTGAAGGCAATGCCGAGCTGGGTGCCCATCGCCGCGCAAAGGAAGGCATCCTTCTGACAAAGCAACTCACCCCCATGCTGTGAGAGATCCACGGGAACGACCGTGCCGGGATACGGCGCGGCGAAGGTGACCCGCTTCTTGCCACTGACGCGATTGGTGAAGTGAGTCATGAAGATCGACTCACCGGTCAGCGCTCGTTTCCCGACCGCCATCAGCTTACCCATGAAGCCTTGGTCCGGCGTGGAGCCGTCACCCATCTTCGTCTCGAAGGCGATGCCGTCTTCCATGTAGTTCATCGCACCGCCCTCGGCGATGACGGTCTCGCCGGGGTCGAGCTCGATCTCGACCATCTGGATCGACTCGCCGATGATCTCATAGTCGATCTCGTGCGAACGCTTGCCGCGCATCGGCGGCGGGCTTCCAGCGGGAAGGGCGGGTGGCATGCCGGGACCCTGAAACAGATCGGGCAGGACTTTCGCGGCGGGTTCCCAGCCGGACATGCCTTGGGTCCACATGAGGGTCTGCGGAGTGATCGTGCCGCCCTCGACCAGTTCGGTCAGGTTTTCCTCGGAAGTGGAAGCGGAGGAGCCGGAAGCGCTGTGGTAGTGCCAGGTTTTCATGGTGGGATGGAAAAATAGGAGAGGTGGAAAAACGCGCAAGGATGCATGAACCGGCAGGCGTGGCGAGTGGAGGATCGCCTGAGATTTCCAACCGCCGCCGGGGACCGCTCCGCGTTGTCACCACCGCGCCTACCGTGGGAAGGAACGCCCTTCTAGGTAGGCGCACTGGTAACAGTGCGGAGTGGTCCCTGACTGCGGACTTCTCCCGTGCTTCCACGGCATCACCACCGCGTCTACAAAAGCTGAGTCTCCGCCAGCAAATGGTAGGTCCCCTGCTTCGCAACAAGTTCCTCATGCGTGCCGCTTTCAACAAGCCGGCCGTGATTCATCACGAGGATGGCATCGGCATGGCGCACGGTGGAGAGACGATGTGCGATAACGAGGCTGGTCCGACCCGCCATCAAGCGTTCCAGCGCTTCATTCACCAATCGCTCGCTCTCCGTATCCAGCGCGCTGGTCGCCTCGTCTAACAAGAGAATCCGCGGGTCGGCTAGAATCGCGCGGGCAATGGCGATGCGCTGGCGCTGGCCACCGGAGAGCTTGGTGCCACGCGGGCCGACCATGGTATCGTAACCCTCCGGCAGCGAGGCGATGAACTGGTGCGCATTCGCCTGCTTGGCGGCATTCTCAATGTCAGACGCACTGGCACCCGGCCGGCCGTATTCGATGTTCTCGCGGATCGATCCGCCGAAGAGCATCACCTCCTGCGGTACCACCGCGATCTGCTTGCGCAGCGAGGAAAGCTCCAGCTCCGAGGCATCGGCACCGTCAAACAAAACGCGACCGCTTTCCGGCTGATGGAAGCCGAGGATCAGCGAAAACACCGTCGACTTCCCCGCGCCGGAGGGACCGACAAGGGCCACCCGCTTGCCGGGCGCAACGTGAAATGACAACTCGTGGAGCACCGGCGCCTCAGGCCGCGAGGGGTAGCGGAAACGCACATTCTCAAAGGCCAACTCGCCGTGGAGCTTGTCGGCAGCCCGGCTGCCAGTGAGTTCCGGCTTCTCGGCCATCAGCTCGCGCAGGCGCTCGGTCGCGCCGGACATCGCCTGCACCTGGGAAATGATCTCCGGCATCGAGCCCAGCGAGGCGCCGACGAAGACGCTGAACAGCACGAAGGCCATGAAGTTGGTCTGCGAGATCTCGCCATTCGCCAGCATGTGCGAGCCGAACCACGCGACCCCGGCGATGGTGCCGAACATCGCGAAGATGATGAACGACAGGAACGCCGCCCGTGCCTTCGCACCGCGCAAAGTGACATCAAAGAACCGGGAAAGCGCGCGATCGTAGCGGGCCAGCTCGAACGGCTCGTTCGAGAACGCCTTCACGTCGGCGATGCCCTGCACGCTTTCCTCCATCACCATGCCGGACTCGGCGAGCGCCTCCTGGGCATCGCGCGAATGCTGGCGGACCCGGCGACCGGACATTGCGATGGCGAGCACCACGACGGGAACGCTGGCGAGCATCACCAGCGAGAGCTTCCACGAGAAGAAGAACACGGCCACGAGGCTGCCGAGGAGGATCACGCTATGCCGCGCCGCCTGGGGCAGCGTATTGAGTAGGGTCTCGCGGACGGTCCCGAGGTCGGCGGAGACACGATTGCTGACCGAGCCGGCGCGCTGGTCCTGGAAGAACGGCACCGGCAGCTTCATCAGGTGCCCGAAAAGCTCGCGGCGCAGGTCATTGAGCGCCGCCTCGCCGGAGCGGGTGAAGCCCTTGACGCGCCAGTAGGCGATGAAGGATTGCACGGCCAGCACGCCGAGCAGGATCAGGATTTTCTGGTCGGCCTTCGCCCGGGTCGCCGCGGCATCCAGCCCGTTTTTCCACGAGTCGGCCGGATCGCCGATCAGATCCTTGAGGAAAAGCGGGAACGCCAGCGACAGCCCGGCGGTGACGAACAGCGCGATCACCGAGGGGATGAAGATCTTCCGGTGGGGGCGCAGATAGCCGAGCACCCAGGCGAGCCCGTCTTTCCCACTCCCCTTTTTTGTTTCCGGCTCCGCTTTCGGCATGCGCGGGATGGGAACCCATGCCGCTCCGGGCGTCAAACGTCTAGGCGGACACGTTTGAAGCCCCCGGAAGGCCGGGGAGAACGTTCCCGACGGCCACCAGAACTGCTTGGCCGCACCCGGAGAGTGTGGACCACTTCGTTTTCGGAACCACCTCGGGCGGTCATTCTGCAATCGCTCCACGGAATTTGACGAATCCCGGCAAATGGGTTCCTTTGCGGCCTCACTCCTTCAATGCCTAACACTCCCCCTTCTCCGTCCGCGTCCCCTACCCAGACGAAGTCCGCCCAAGGCAGGCTGCCCCTCTATGTCGGCCTGGCCGCGGCGTTGCTGTTCTTCATCGCCAGCGGCTACAATGCCCAGCGCAAGACCGAGGCCCTCCGCCAGGGCTTCCGGGAGGTGACCCGCACCCACGACGTGATCACCGCGCTGGAGACGGTCGTGACGCTGATGAAGGACGCCGAAACGGGCCAGCGGGGCTTCGTGATCACCGGGGATGAGGCCTACCTCCAGCCTTACCACGCCGCACTGAGGAGCCTTGAGACGAAAATGGAGGAGCTGCGGGATCTCGCTGAGGAAAGCGACGTGCAAAAGCGCTTCTTCTCGGACGTGGAAGTGCTGGTGGCCGCGAAGCTCTCCGAACTCGCCGAAGTGATGACGCTTCGCCGCAGCGATGGTTTCGAGGCGGCGCGAGCCTTGGTCGTCACGAATCGTGGCAAGCAGACCATGGATGACCTCCGCGCGAAGATCGCGGAAATGGAGGATGAGGAGAACCGCGTGCGCCAACTTCGCATCGCCGGCATGGAAGAGGCGCACCGGGTGGCGCTCGCCAATGGAATCGCCACTCCGATTCTGGGCATCGTGCTGTCGATCATCGTGGCCTCGCTGCTGCGGCACACGATGGTCCAACGCCAGCGCCAGCAATGGCTGCAAACGGGAAGACTCGAATTGGCCGAAGCGATTTCCGGAGAGCGCACCTTGGACTCGCTGGCAGAGGGCGTCCTTGGATTCCTCACCCGCTACGTGGGTGCCCACGCCGGTGCCTTTTTCGCCCGGCGCGAAGGCCACTTCAAGCGGGTGGCGATGACCGGCGTGCCGCTGGACGCAGGCGTGCCGGAGCAATTCGCCACCGGCGAGGGCCTGCTGGGGCGGGCCGTGGTGGAGAAGACGCCGCAACGGATCGACGATGTCCCGGAGAACTACCTGACCGTGGGCTCCGCACTCGGCCAGGGCCGGCCGCGCCACCTGCTGATCCTTCCTGCATCCACCGACAATCTGGTGAACGCGGTCGTCGAACTCGGCTTCCTTCACACGCTGGATGAAAAGAAGCAGGAGTTTCTCCGCCAGATTTCAGAGCTGATCGGGGTGGCGGTGAAGTCCGCCCTCTATCGCGAACACCTCCAGGCATTGCTCTCGGAAACGCAGCAGCAGTCGGAAGAGCTGCAGGCCCAGAGCGAGGAGCTGCGCGTCTCGAATGAGGAGCTGGAAGAGCAGGGCCGGGCGCTGCGCGAGTCGCAGGCACGGCTGGAACTGCAACAGGTCGAGATGGAGCAGACGAATGCCCAGCTCGAAGAACAAGCACAGACACTGGAAGACCAGAAGGACCAACTTCAGCGAAGCAAGGACGCGCTCGAAAGCCAGGCGCGCATCGTGGAGCAGGCGAGCCGCTACAAGTCCGACTTCCTCGCCAACATGTCGCACGAGTTGCGGACGCCGCTCAATTCCTCGCTGATCCTCGCCAAGCTGTTGGGCGACAACCGCGCCGGCAACCTCAACGAGGAGCAGGTGAAATACGCGCGCACCATCGAGTCCGCCGGCAATGACCTGCTCGAGCTGATCAATGACGTGCTGGATCTCGCGAAGATCGAAGCCGGACACATGGTGATCAAGCCAGCCGCCGTCAAACCCGCCGAGTTGGTCGCAGGTCTCCGCGCCACCTTCGAGCCGATCGCCACCGAGCGGTCGCTGCACCTCACCATGGAGGTCAGCCCCGGCACCCCGGACTACTTCGTGACCGACTCCCAGCGGCTGGTGCAGATCCTCAAGAACCTGCTTTCGAACGCACTGAAGTTCACCGAAAAGGGCAGCGTGTCGCTGACCGTGAAGCCCGCCGGCCAGGGCAAGATCGCTTTCGCGGTCCAGGACACCGGCATCGGGATCGCACCGGAGCAGCAGCGCCTGATCTTCGAGCCCTTCCAACAGGCGGACAGCACCACCGAGCGGAAGTACGGCGGCACCGGCCTGGGGCTCTCGATCTCGCGCGAACTCACCCGCTTGCTCGGCGGCGAGATGACTCTGGTGAGCGAACCGGGCCACGGCAGCACCTTCAGCGTGATCGTGCCCGCAGTGCACTCCGGACCAATGGTGGTGGAAACCACCTACCCTCTGCCAGAGCCCGCGCCCACCAAGGCTCGCGACACCATTGTCACCGTCCAGCTCCCCGATGACCGCGACGCGCTCGCCGCGGGAGACCGCGTGATCATGGTGGTGGATGACGACGAGAAGTTCGCCCAGATCCTCGCCGATCTCGCCCACGAGATGGGCTTCCGATGCCTGATCGCCCCAACCGCCAAGGACGCCCTCGATCTCGCGCGCCAACATCGGCCGGGCGCCGTGGTGCTGGATATCGGCCTGCCGGACGATTCCGGCCTCTTCGTGCTGGAGCAGCTCAAGGGCGATCCCCTCACGCGCCACATCCCGGTGCACGTGGTCTCCGGAAGCGACTACATGCAGACCGCCCGCGCGCTCGGTGCCGCCGGCTACATGCTGAAGCCGGTGAAGCGCGAGCAACTCGTCGATGCCTTCCGCCAGCTCGAGTCCCGCTTCACCCGGAAGATGCAGCGTATCCTGGTGGTGGAGGACGACCCCGTGCAGGCGGATGCGATGCAAAAGCTGCTGGGCTCCGCGGAGGTGGAAACCATCGCCGCCCGCACCGCCGCCGAGTGCCTCCAACGCCTGAAGGAATCCACCTTCGACTGCATGGTGCTCGACCTGAGCTTGCCGGACTCCACCGGTTTCGAGCTGTTGGAAACGCTCAGCACCGAGGACATCTACTCCTTCCCGCCGGTGATCGTTTACACCGGTCGCGAACTTGATCCGGATGAAGAGCAGCGGCTGCGGCGCTACTCGCGCTCCATCATCATCAAAGGAGCAAAGTCTCCGGAGCGCTTGCTCGATGAGGTCTCGCTCTTCCTGCACCAGGTGGTGGCTGACCTTCCGCCGGAGAAGCAGCGCATCCTCGCGCAGTCGCCGAATCGCGATGCCGCGCTGGAGGGCCGCCAGATCCTGATCGTGGAGGACGACGTGCGGAACATCTTCGCCCTCACCAGGCTGCTGGAAGGCCGCGGCGTGAAGCTACAGATCGCCCGCAATGGCCGCGAAGCCCTCGCCGCCCTCGATCGCAATCACCCGCCGATCGATCTGGTGCTGATGGACATCATGATGCCCGAGATGGACGGCTTCACCGCGATGCGCGAGATCCGCAAGCGTCCGGAGTTGAACAGGCTGCCGATCATCGCTCTCACCGCGAAGGCGATGAAGGACGATCAGGAGCAGTGCCTGGCCGCGGGTGCGAACGACTACCTTTCCAAGCCGCTCGATGTGGAGAAGCTGCTGTCCCTGATCCGCGTGTGGATGCCCCGCTGACGTGACATGAGATCCGAAGCCACCCAGTCCGACGATCTCGAGCTGCGTCTGCTGCTCGAGGCGATCCATGAGAAGTCGCGCTACGACTTCCGTGACTACTCGCCCGCCTCGCTGAAGCGTCGGCTGGTGCAGGCGCGCGACCGCTTCCACTGCGCAAGCTTTTCCCAGCTCCAGCACAAGGTGCTGCACGACCCGAGCTTCGTCTCGCAGTTGCTGCCCTATCTCACCGTGCAAGTCAGCGAGCTGTTCCGGGATCCCTCGTACTTCCTCGCGCTGCGCACGCACGTGCTGCCGCACCTGCGGACCTATCCCTCGCTCAAGGTGTGGGTCGCCGGTTGCAGCGCGGGCGAGGAGCTCTACTCGCTCGCCATCCTCTTCCGCGAGGAAGGGCTGGAGAGCCGGACGATCTTCTACGCCACCGACATCAATGTGGATGCGCTGCGCAAGGCCGAGGCCGGCGTCTATGAATTGGACCGCATCGCGTTGTTCACCGAGAACCATCGCCGCGCCGGCGGGAAGACCTCGCTCTCGCGTTACTACACTGCCGCCTACGGTCACGCGAAGTTCGACAAGGAGCTGCGCGCCCGCACCGTCTTCTCCGACCACAGCCTGGTCTCCGACGCGGTGTTCGCCGAGACACACCTGATTTCCTGCCGCAATGTGATGATCTATTTCAACCGCGAGCTGCAGGACCGCGCGGTGGGTTTGTTCAAGGACTCGCTGGCGCGCCGGGGATTTCTTGGTATCGGTGCGAAGGAAAGCCTGCGCTTCTCCACGCACGCCCCCGCCTTCACGGAATTCGACCGCGAACAACGGATCTACCAGAAAGCATGAATCCTTCCCCGTCCGCAGTGGTCATCGGCGCCTCGGTGGGCGCCGTGCAGGCGCTTTCGGTGATCCTTCCCGCGCTGCCCGCCGGGTATCCGCTCCCGGTTTTCGTCGCCGTGCATGTGCCGCCGGACAAGCGCAGCGCGCTCGCCGAGCTCTTCGCCGCCCGCTGCGCGGTCCCGGTCAAGGAAGCGGAGGACAAGGAAGTCGTCTGCGGCGGCACGGTGTATTTCGCCCCGGCGGACTACCATCTGTTGGTCGAGCAGGATTTCACGCTTGCCCTCTCCAGCGATGAGCCGGTGCTCTACTCGCGGCCCGCGATCGACGTGCTGTTTGAGTCCGCCGCGGATGCCTATGGCGATGGTTTGACCGGCATCATCCTCACCGGCGCGAGCAGCGATGGGGCCCATGGCCTGCAGGCGGTGTGCGCTGCCGGCGGCGCCGCCTACGTCCAATCGCCCGACACCGCCGAAGGCTCCGCCATGCCCTTGGCGGCCCTTGCGGCATGCCCCGGGGCTCGAACCCTTTTGCTCGAGGAAATCTCCTCGCTACTCGTTTCATCGTCCTTACCTTCGCCCACCGCTCCATGACCCAGCCCCTTCCGATCAAGTTCCTGCTGGTCGACGACCGTGAAGCGAATCTCATCGCGCTGACCGGCCTCCTCCGTCGCGACGGGCTGGAACTCCTGACTGCTCGCTCCGGGCAGGAGGCGCTGGAACTGCTGCTGGTCCACGATGTGGCGCTCGCCTTGATCGATGTGCAGATGCCGGAGATGAATGGCTTCGAGCTGGCGGAGTTGATGCGCGGCACCGAGCGCACGCGGAAGGTGCCGATCATCTTCCTCACGGCCGGCGCGGTGGACTCGCAGCGGCGCATCCGCGGTTACGAAACCGGCGCGGTCGATTTCCTCGCCAAGCCGATTGATGCGGACAGCCTGATGAACAAGGCGGCGACCTTCCTCGAACTCGCCCGGCAACGCCAAGCGCTGGCCGAGAGCAATGCCAAGCTCGCCGAGGCGGACCGCCGCAAGGATGAGTTCCTCGCCATGCTCGCCCACGAGCTGCGGAATCCACTGGCCCCCATGCGCAATGCCACCGGGATCCTGCGCTCGCCGAATGCCGGACCCGACGAACGCGGCCATGCGAATCAGGTCCTCGAGCGGCAGATCGAGAACATGAGCCGGATGATCGATGACCTGCTGGATGTCTCGCGCATCACCGAGGGCAAGATCGAGCTGCGCAAGACCCCGGTGCGGCTGGACACCATCCTCAATGCCGCCGTCCACCTGGTCCGCCCGGTCGCGGACGCACACGGGCAGGAACTGGTGGTCCATCTGCCCGACGAGCAAGTGGTGCTCGATGCCGACCCGACCCGGCTGGAACAAGTCTTTGGCAACCTGCTTCACAATGCCTCCAAATACGGCGGCAAGGGTTGTCGCATCGAGCTGAGCGCTGAGAAATCCGGCGACGACGTTTTCGTGAAGGTTCGCGACAATGGCCCCGGCATCGCGCCGGACTTGTTGCCGCGGGTCTTCGATCTGTTCGTGCAATCCAGCCGCACGCTCGACCGCGCCCACGGCGGCCTGGGCATCGGTCTTACGGTGGTCCGCCGGCTCGTGAAACTTCACGGCGGCAGCGTCAAGGCCTACAGCGAAGGGCTCGGCCACGGCAGTGAGTTCGTGGTGCGCCTGCCCGTGGTGACGCTGGTGACTCCGCCACCGGAGGAACCGGCTCCAGAGCGGGAGACCGGCAGCTTGCGACTGCTGATCGTGGATGACAATGAGGACGCGGCGATCACCCTGGCCATGTTGCAAGAGCTCGATGGCCACGTGACCCGCGTCGCGCACTCGGGAGCCGCGGCACTCGAAGCAGTCCCGGATTTCAACCCGGAGGTCGTGTTGTTAGACATCGGCCTGCCCGGCATGGACGGCTATGAAGTCGCCCGCCGCCTGCGCACCATGCCCGGCATGGCGGATACCTTCGTCGTGGCCATGACCGGCTACGGAAGCGACGAAGACCGCGCCCTCGCCGCCCAAGCCGGCTTCGATGAGCACCTGGTGAAGCCGCCGGATCTCCAGCTCCTGAGCAAGTGGCTCAAGGAGCGGGCGACCCCGGTCGCGTGAGGCCACGTTTTGAATTCGAAGCGTAGCGGAACGGCTGCGCCGTTCCGGCGGGGCGAGGTCCCAACAAAATTCGCCGCTCGGATTCCAAGTTCGGTCCGCACCCACCCGGCACGACCACCTTGCGCCCGCTACGAGACCATCATCGTCGCCAAAGCCGTCCTCCGCGCCCAAGCATCCGCCTCAATGACGGCCGCCAGCGACGAGGCCGGCGCCGTGGAATGCGCATGCATCGTTTCGCCAACGATGCGCCAGATATCCGGAAAGCGGATCCGACCCTCGACGAAAGCATCCACGGCGATCTCGTTAGCCGCATTGAAAACGGCGGGCAAGGTCCCACCCGCAAGACCGGCCTCACGCGCCAGTCCCAGCGCCGGGAAATCCGCGTGGCGCGGTTCCTCGAAGTCGAGCTTCGCCAGCTTGCCGAAGTCCAGCGGCTGCAAGCCGCCGGCCACCCGCTCGGGCCAGGTCAGCGCATACTGGATGGGAAAGCACATGTCATTCTTGCTCATCTGCGCGAGCACCGAGCCATCGATGAACTCGACCATCGAGTGAACGATGCTTTGCGGATGCACCAGCACATCGATGCGCTCCATGCCAATGCCGAACAACCAGCGCGCCTCGATCATCTCGAGGCCCTTGTTGAAAAGCGTGGCGGAGTCGATGGTGATCTTGCGGCCCATGTCCCAGGTAGGGTGCTTGAGCGCCTGCTCCAAGGTCACGTCCGCCAGCTTCTCCGCGGGCCAGGTGCGGAAGGGACCGCCGGATGCTGTTAGAATGAGCCGCGACACTTCCTTTTCGCCACCGCCGTGTCCGACGAGGCATTGGAAGATCGCGTTGTGCTCGCTGTCCACCGGCAAGAGTTTCACGCCCTTGCGTTCGGCGGCGGCGGTGACGATCTCGCCGGCCATGACGAGGATTTCCTTCGAGGCCACGGCGAGGTCCTTGCCGGCCTCGATCGCGGCGAGCGCGGGTTGAAGCCCGGCAGTGCCGATGATCGCGACCAGCACCATGTCAGCCTCGTCCATCGAGGCGAGTTCGGCGAGACCCTCGGGACCGGCGAGGATGGTCACGTCCGCGGGAATCAGTGCCCGCAGCATTTCCACCTTCGAAGCATCGCACAGGGCGACGCGCTTCACGCCGGTCTCGTGCACCTGGGCGGCGAGCGCATCCACGCTGCCATTCGCCGCAAGGCCGACGAGTTCGATGCGTTCCGGCAGCAGCCGCGCCACCTCCAGCGTCGAGCGACCGATCGATCCGGTGGAACCGAGCAGGACGACTTTCTTGCGTGCCGGCGCGGCGTTCAGGGCGACATCCATTTGAGATAGAAATAAAGCACGGGGGCGGTGAAGCAGAGGCTGTCGATCAGGTCGAGCGCACCGCCGATGCCCGGCAGCATCTGGCCGGAGTCCTTCACATTGAGGCTGCGCTTCACCACGCTCTCCGCGAGGTCGCCGACCACCGCCAGCAAGCAGAGCACGATGCTGAGCACGATCACATGGGTCCAGCTCCCGAGCACGTGCAGGCCGGTCGCGAAGTTCGGCATGTCCTCCTTGAAAAGCGCATAGAGCCCGCAGCCGGCGAGCAGCGCGAAGAAGATCGCGCCGCCGAAGCCCTGCCAGGTCTTCCCCGGGCTCACGTGGGGGATCATCTTGTGCTTCCCGATCATGGAGCCGACGATGTAGGCACCCATGTCGGTGAATTTCGTCACCGCGATCATCCACAGCAGCACCATCGCACCGGGGACCTCGCCCGGGCCGGGGACGAGAAAGACCAGCCGTGCCGCGAAGTTGAAAAGGAACGCAAGGTAAACGAAGCCGAGCAGATTGGATGCGACGGTCTGCAGCGCCTCCAAGCCGCGGATTGGATAGCGGAGCTGGAGGAAAAACGAACCGGCGAGCGCGGCGAAGATGGCGGCGCCATCGAACCAGTCAGCCCCTCCGGCGAAGCGATTCACGCCCATGGTAATCGCATCGCCATGCGGGCCAACCATGATGATCTCCTGAGCGCCAGGAGCGCCCAGCAGCATCCAGTAGAGAATCCCCGAATAGACCACCGCCAGCAGGATGCCGTAGCGCGGGAAGCACTTCACGCCGCCCGCCTTCAGCATGCGGAAGTATTCCACGGTGGCGATCACGGTCAGAATGCCGACCAGCCCCACATAGGCCCATGCCTGACGGCTGGCGAGGGCCGTCGCCACCACCACCCACAATCCCACCGTGCTCACGCTGCGGCGCAGGAAGACGGCACGCTTTGAATTGTCCGGGGCGGGGCTTGGCATCCGCGCGCATCCAAGACGCCGGGGCGGGGCGAGGCAATTTCATTCCGCCGCGCAACCTTGCCGGGGGGGCCGGGTTTTCCCGCTCAACAACGGATGGCCACCCGCAGGACTCCGAGAAATCAACCAAGCAACCGATACGATACGATGAATACGACCCTTAGCCTGATCGCCCTGGCCCTCGCCGGCACCCTCGCCGTGCATGCCCAAGAACCCGCACCGGCACCAGAAGGCGGCCGGGGCGAACGCCGCGGCGGCGAACGCGCCATGCCCCCGGAAGTCGTCAAGGAATTCGACAAGGACGGCGACGGCAAGCTCAACGCCGACGAAGCCAAGGCCGCCCGCGAGGCACGCCAGGCCAAGGCCGAAGAAGCCCGCAAGAAGATGCTGGAGAAGTACGACGCCGACAAGGACGGCAAGCTCAGCCCCGAAGAGCGCACCACCATGCGGACCGAGCTGGAAGCCAAGCGCAAGGCCCTGGTCGAAAAGTATGACGCCGACAAGGACGGCAAGCTCAGCCCCACGGAAATCAAGGCCGCCAAGGACGCCGGCGAGGAAGTCCCCGAATTCCGCCCCATGGGTGGTGGACGCCGCGGTGAAGGCGCCCCCGGTGGCGAAGGCCGCCCAAACCGCCGTGGCCAAGGCGGCGGCGAGAAGCCCGCTCCTCCGGCCGGCGAATAATCGCTGACACACAGGATTCCAATAGAGCCCGGAGCGCGCCCGTCGCCTCCGGGCTTTTTCGTGTCCGATTTGGCCCCCTCGAACCATGAGACGCCCTCACCTCCGGATGAAGCATTCTGCATCCCGCCCTACTGCCGGTGGCATGAAACGCGCTTGAACGGGTCCGCCTCCCGCCTAAGGTTCCGCCCCCCGGCTCCGGGAGCCTTTCCGCTTCAATGTCCTCTTTCATCCAGATCCCCGAAGACGCCCCCTTTTCGACCGAGCAGCGCGCCTGGCTCGGCCAGTTCCTTTCCAACCTGCTGGCCGGTGCCGCCAGTGCTGCCGCCGCCCCGGCCGGTCCCGCCGTTCCGGTGACGATTCTCTGGGGTTCCCAGACCGGCAATGCCGAGGGCCTCGCCAAGAAACTGGTGAAGACCCTCAAGAAAGGCAATTTCGAGCCGGAAGTCTTCGACATGGCCGCCTACGACAAGGGCCGCCTGCCGCAGGAAAAAAACCTGCTGGTAATCACCTCCACCTACGGCGACGGCGAACCGCCGGACAATGCCGCGGAGCTTTACAACTGGCTGCTCAGCGACGCCCCGCCCCGTCTGGAGGGCGTGCAATTCTCGGTGCTCGCCCTTGGCGACACGAACTACCCGGACTTCTGCAAGTGCGGCATCGATTTCGACACCCGCCTCGCACAACTCGGGGCCAGCCGTCTCTTCAACCGCATCGACAGCGACGTCGACTACGACGACCCCTTCAAGCAATGGTCGGACGGCATCGTCGGCCTGCTCGCCCCTGCCGGCGCGCCTTCCTCGAATGGCGCCGCAGTCGAGCAAGTCGAGACCGGCTACTCGAAGAAGAATCCCTTCCCCTCGCCGATCGTCCAGAATTTCAATCTCAACGGCCCCGGGGAAAAGCAGACGCACCACGTGGCTCTCTCGCTGGAAGGCTCCGGCCTCGACTACGAAGTCGGCGATGCGCTCGGCGTCTATCCGCAGAATCCGCCGTCGGTGGTGGATGAGATCCTGGCCGCGCTGCCGTTCAATACCAAGGTCACCGTCCCGCTGCCCGATGGCGGCGAGGTGTCCCTGCGCGACGCGCTGATTTCCAACTACGACATCGGCACGCTGAACAAATCGCTGATCCAGAAGTGGCAGGCCCGCAGCGGCTCACCCTTCCTGCGCTCGCTGGTGCAGGCCGATGACAAGAAGGCATGGGACGACTTCTGCTGGGGCCGCGACCTGATCGATCTCGTCCTCGACTACCCGGCCGACTTCACCGATGCCGAGGACTTCGTCGCCACGCTGAAGAAGCTCCAGCCCCGACTCTACTCGATCGCCTCCAGCCCGAAGGCCCATCCCGGCGAAGTTCACCTGTGTGTGGGCATCGTCCGCTACGACACCTTCGGCCGGAAGCGCGGCGGCATCTGCTCCACCTTCCTCTCGGATCGCGCGAATGGCGTGCAGCCGGGCGTCTTCGTCCATTCTAACAAGGCCTTCCGCCTTCCCGAGAACGGCGATACACCCGTCATCATGGTCGGCCCCGGCACCGGCATCGCGCCGTTCCGCGCCTTCCTCGAGGAGCGCAAGGCCACCGGCGCGAAGGGCCCCAACTGGCTGTTCTTCGGCAATCCCCACAGCAAGTCCGACTTCCTCTATGGAGAGGAGCTGACCGCCTTCCAAAAGGACGGCACGCTCCAGAAGCTCGATCTCGCCTGGTCCCGCGACCAAAAGGAAAAGGTCTACGTCCAGAACCTCATGGTTCAGCACGGTGCCGAGCTCTGGAAGTGGTTCCAGGATGGCGCTGCCTTCTACGTCTGCGGCGATGCCTCGCGCATGGCCAAGGATGTCGATGCCGCCCTCCACACCATCGCCGAACAACACGGCGGCCTCTCAAAGGACGACGCCGCGGCATGGGTCAACCAGCTCAAGAAGGACAAGCGCTACCTGCGCGACGTCTATTAAGGTTGGCTAGCCGGGGCTCAGCGTAGCCCGGCATTTGCGTAGCTGGGGCATCTTGCCAATAGTGTTCGGCACGCTTTCTGAGTTCGCTGGATTGCCCGGGCTTGTTCGCCACCGC
>NZ_JAPDDT010000020.1 GCF_025950235.1 Luteolibacter arcticus
GAGCTTCTCCAATACCTGACCTAACTAGTACAGATTAAAATCCGCGGGGAGATGATTTTTCAGACAGCCTCTTAGGACGCCGGCCGTTTTCTTGCGCCGGGCCTGGGGCTGCCTCGCTGCGGCCATGGTTTCCCTGAGTTCGGTCCATGCCCAGTGCGGTGGCACCTGCGGCACTCCGGGGACCCAGACGCTGAAGTTTTCCGGCTCCGCTCAGGTGAAGAGCGGCTCCATCACGGTTAGCATGTACAACCCGGAGACGGGTAATAACGTCACCGTGACCGATTCGGAGTCCGGCGAGGCACTCGCCCAGACGCCCGAGGGATCGATCCCGATCAAACCCGGGGACCCTTACACCGGCACCGTGGAGGTCGTGTCGCAGCCCTTGTCGGGATCTGGATGCGGCACCGTGGCAACCGTGGTGCTAGACCCGGGCTCCACCTGTGGCTATCTCGTCGAATGCTGCACGGTCACCGGCGGGGTTGACGGAGCCTGGTCTGAGAACCTGACCCTCACGTTTCCCGTGATCGCGCTCGGTGGAGCAATCACCGGGACCTATAAAGTCCGCATCACCAAGGAGGCGGACGAGAACAAGGAAGAGGAAGATGACGAGGATGACAGCGAGACCGAGGAGGATAGCTCGTACACCCGAACCTCGCCGCCGTCGATTCCCGAGAATGAACAGGATGTTCCTCCTTTGGTGGATGGTGGACCTCCGACCGCCCAGCCCAGCATGGCGGCCTTTTCCCACACCGTGGACTTGGGGGCCACCCCGCAAACGGCGGGAAGGAATGCCGGATCGCTGATCCTCGCGGCTTCGATCACCGAGGGCGCGGCGAATCCGGATCTGCTGAAGGTGACGAATTCATTCGGCCTCGCTGCGCCGGAGTTCGAGGTGATACCGAATCCCGATACCCCCGAAATCATAGGACAGGTGAAGACTGATGCCTGTCTGGCGAAGGTTCTGTCGATCGAGGATGGCTTCCAGATACTCATTTACCAAGCCGGGGACTTCGTGGTGCCGCGCCAGCCAAACCAGTTGTATGCCACCATCGACGGACGCCTGCCCGTCCGCGAATACACCTACAGCAAGGTGTACCCGGCAAGCGGTCACCAAGGTGGCATCAGCATCACCACGCAGACCGCCGGAGGAAGCCCGCGGACAAGAGTGTATCTTTCCACTTCAGGGACGGGGGACGCGTGGAGAATCGTCGGCCCCGGCGGACTTCAGGTGACGGACTACGTGTCGAACTTCCATTACGACGAGGACTACGACGGCACCAAGGACCGTTGGATCCGCACCGACGAAGAAACCGTTTCTCGCAGTGGGATCGCCTACTCCGAGACCGAGCGCGACTACCAGTATCAGGTCCTGCGCCAAGGAACGGCTGTGGTGCAATCCCATCAGTTCCTTTTGGAAGAGCGGAGGTCTGTGTCACCGACCGAGCCGGACCTCATTACCACCTACGAACCGCATCCGGATTTCCTCGGCCAAGCGAAGTCGGTCACTCGGTCGGATGGCTCTTGGGAAGTTTATGACTATTACGATGCCTCGTCCGGTTGGCGGGGCAGGACGAAGACCGTCCTTCGCCCGTGGAACGGACTGCCGGTGTTGCCATCCGACGCTACCGCTTCGACTCCGACCCAGAACTGCGAAGTCACGACCTTCACCTACACCAGTGGCAGCAATGGCGGTCTGGTGGTGGACGAGGAAGTCACCACCTTGCCTGTTGTCGGCACGGTGAAGAAAGAAACGACCGCACCTGCGTGGGTTCCCGTCACCGGTACCGGTGGTAACCCCGGGGTCGCGGATTTGCTGCTGCTCGCCGGCATCCATTCGGAATGGGCTCCTGCGGCGGTCAATATCCAGGAAACTTCGCGCCATCGCTGGGCCTCGGCGAGCGAGTCGTTGCGGAGCACCCGCCTCAGCTACGTGCGGGGCACAGGCCCGGTCCGCCCGTGGCAGGGGCGTTCCGCAGGTTCAATCGATTCCGACCTCCGCGGCTCGCTGACCGGCTACGAACTCGGCACTTACGCCGCGGGAGTCTTCACCCCGAATACCACGGCCAATGGCGGCACCGGAACCCATGTGAGGGCAATCACCGTTGAGGTTCAGGGAGAAGTCGATGGCACGCCAAGTTTTGCCTTCCTGGAGCTCGGGGAGAGCACCAAGACCGAGGTGATCGAGGACGAGGATGGACGCGTCCTGAGCGAGCAATTGTTCGTCCGGACCGGCACAGGCAGTTGGAGCCCGGCGACAGATACCACCTACGAGTATGGCTTCTGGCCCAATGGATCCGTGAAGGAAGTGACCCGCAAGCACGACGGACGAATCGTGGAGAGGACCTTGGAAGTCTCGAGATATGAGACCCATTCGTGGGATGAGCAGGGAATCGAAACCCGCGAGGTCCGCGACGCGCTCGGCCGCACCCTCAGTGTTACCAAGGTGGGCATCGTCGGTTCGCAGCCCGATGTGGTGACCAGCTATACTTACTCCGGCCGGACCGTGACCCGAACGTCACTGGCGGCGCGCTTTCCCTGACCACTTCCACGACCGCCGACTGGGCCGGGCGGAGAATCTCGGCGACTGACCAGACCGGGGCGGTGACACAGACGACCTACCTCAACTCTGGCCGCAGCGTTCAAGACATCTTGCCTGGAGGTGCCAGCCGGTCGACGAACCAGAATCTGGACGGCCGGACCATTTCCGTCACTGGTGGGGCCGTGGTGTCCCGAAGATGGGGGTTTGAGGCCTTGAGCGGGGGCAATCTTCAGACCAGAGCCGGGATCGGCATCCTGGGGAATTCACCCCGTTACGTGAAAACCGTGACCGATTGGGCGGGACGCACCGTGTCCCAAATCACCCCCGATCCAGCGGGCGGGGCTGAGATCGTCACCACCACCACCTATGCGCCGGGAACCAACCGCGTGGTCTCGATCTCTTCCAGCGCGCCGAATGTGGCTACCCTCCACACCCAACGGTACTACTCGACCTCAGACGTGACTTACCAAGGCTACGACTTGAATTCCGATGGCTATCTCACTTACTACATCGACCGCCTGACCGAGACCAAGCGCACCTACGAGGCCGAGGCCGGCCTGTGGTGGGAAGTGTCATCGCAGAAGACCTACGACTATTCTGAATCGGCGATCACCACCGTTTCGAAGCGCCGCCTGCATGGAAGCGCCGGCGGGATGGCCTCCGTTGCGATTCAGGTCTCATCGGGCTGCGAGGTGCTCACTACCTCGGTGGTCTTCGACCGCACCGCCACGGCCAAGAGCCGCATCGAGACGATTTCCCGATCGACCTCCAACCTCAGCGCGGTGTCGACCGACCTCAACGGGCTGACAGTCTCCGAAACTTCGCATGTCTCGCTGCAGCCCACCTCCTACGGCTATGACAGCCTGGGGCGCCGGATCTCCGAGCGCACGCCGGCTGGCGCGGTCACCCGCACCGCCTACAAGACCAATGGTCAGGTCGACACCGTCACCGATCCCTTCGGCAAGGTTACCAGCTACGCTTACCATCCGCCGACTCAGCAGGCGGCCGGGCGCGTCGGCACGATCACGAAGCCGGACGGGAAAACCGTCACCTATGCCTATTCGACTCGCGGCGAGGTCACCCAGATTGGCGGCACGGCGGAGTACCGGCAGGATTTCGCCTACAACGTCTACGGCGAAAAAGTGACCCTGACCACTTGGCGTGATGGCACGAACTCCAGCGTCACGACTTGGGTCTATCACCCAGGGACCGGTCTTCTGCTGGAGAAGCGCTATGCGGATACCAACAAGACCACCTACACGTACCACTCATCGGGCAAGCTGGCCAGCCGGGTGTGGGCGCGTGGTGTCAGCGCGAGCTACAGCTACAACGCCTACGGCGATCTCACGGGCATCGATTATTCGGACGCCACGCCCGACGTCACAATGCCCTCGCTCGATCGTCTCGGCCGGCCGCTGGTGATCACCCAGGATGGAATCGGATCGGAAGACCTCAGCTACCATCCAGCTCAAGGCGGACTCAAATCGCGTTCCTTCCAGAGCGGCCATTCCCTGCTTCCCGGCATTGGCATCAGCTACTCCAATCCGCGCCCGGACGGCAGCCCGGCGGGGTTCTCAGAAACCCAGGCCAGTGGCCCTCACACCAGCCAGATGGCCTATAGCAGCTACGTTTACGACGACCGCGGCCGCATGGACTACGTCTACGACGGCTTGAGCGAGGTTCACCGCTATGGCTACAATCCGCTGACCTCGCGGATCGAAACCGTCCAGTGGGGATACACGGAAGCTCTCTTCCGCCAGCGCCGGAATCACGATGTCGCCGGCCGATTGCTCGCCATCCACAGCGACGCGATCTCGGGCAGCACCGCCACGCCGCTGACCCGCTACGGCTACGAATTGGACAATGTCGGCCGCCGGACCAAGGCCACGTTGATCGACGGCTCGAACTGGAACTACGGCTACAATGACCGCAGCGAGGTCACTTCCGCCGTCCGCAAGAATGCCACGGGCACGACCATCCCGGCGCTGGGAGCGACCTATCAGTACGATGGCATCGGCAACCGCACCTTGAGCACCTCCGATGTGCTGGGCACGCGGACCTACACACCGAACGGGCTCAACCAGTATGCCAGCATCACCACCACCACCACTCGCACGGTGACCGGACGCGCTCCGGCAGCGGATCCCGTGTCGGTGAATGGCACGGCGCTCACGGCCGGAAACCGCACTGGCGACATCTTCCACTTCACCTTGCCGTCCGCAGCGAATTCGAGTTCGCCGGTGTGGCAGCCTGCCACGATTGTTTCGCAGGGAACCACCATCGACCGCGCCTTCTACCATCCCAAGGCCGACACCACGCCGATGTACGACCTCGATGGGAACCTTGTCAACGACGGGCGCTGGGTGTACTCGTGGGACGCGGAAAACCGCCTGATCCAGATGGAGTCCACCACCCAGGCCGTGACTGCGGGTGCCCCGTACCGGAAGCTCGCCTTCCGCTACGATGCGGGTGGCCGGCGCTTGTCCAAGACGGTGTATCAAGGCACCGCCTCGGTGCCGGTCTTCGCGTCCAGCACCCGCTGGATCTACGATGGCTGGAACCCGGTTTCGGAGTTCAGCGCCACCGCGGAAACGGGTGGCACGGTCACCCGGACCAAGTCGTACACTTGGGGCCTGGACCTTTCTGGATCGATCCAAGGAGCCGGCGGCGTCGGCGGCCTGTTGGCGGTCACCCTTCACAACGGCTACTCGAATGTCAGCTACTGCCCGTCCTACGACGGCAACGGCAATATCGTGGCTTGGACTTTGGAGGGGCAAACCGCACCGGTGTCGCGGCGGGAGTATGATGCGTTCGGAAATACCATGGTGGAGCAGGGAACGGCACCATCGGACCATGGATTTTCGACGAAGATGCAGGATGCTGAAACGGGACTCTATTACTACGGCTACCGTTATTATGACGCCGTGACGGGAAAATGGGTGAATAGGGATCCAATTGAAGAAGAGGGTGGAGTTAATTTATTCTGCTTCATAAATAATAATGGTATTGATGCGGTGGATGGGCTGGGCTTGATTAAGCATGGATGTTGTCTTGAGAGTATAACGGTAACGATTAAAAAACCGCTTCAAGCCCGTGGAAAAGGATCGCAACCATTTAGCGTTGAAGTTCGCTATAAAAAGAAGGGTGAAATAGTTACCCGAGAGTCTACTGGGGAGGAGATCTGTTGTAATCCGGAGGCATGCCAATTTACCCAGTGGGTTAAAGGTTCGTTAGGGCAGGTCCAAACTGCGGCTAACGGCACAGAAACGGTTGGGGGTATTCATCCGCAATTTACTAACTCTCAAGGCACGAAAGTGTATCCAGATGTTTGGGTTGACGATGGCTATCATAATAACACCGTGTGGGATGACGATAAATCCATAGAAGTAATATCATATACCGATAGCCCCGGCATGGTGCCGACTGATGGTAAGATTTGGAATCTCGTCTTACATTTCAAATGGGAGGTTGTTGATATCCCTACTAACGAAATAATCGATGACCAGAAAGCTGGATCGATCAACTTCCGAGGATCCAAAGATTCAATTGTTACTGTCGTCGCTCAATAGCAAGCCTGCGATGCCTACTCATAGAAATCGAATTATGTTGATCATTAGCGCTACAAGGACCCTGATTTTCGGGATCGTCTTCTCTATTTATTCTTTCATGGGGGAATCGAGAGCGGAAAGTTTGCAGGAAAAAATCAATTACGATAATTTTTCATTAGCTCGAAAGGATTTTAGTGATCGCCAAGGGGGCATGCCCTACATATCAGGTGGGAAGGAGATCGTTAATAAAGACTCTGACCGAGCGATGTCAGACGCCGATATTGGAGTTCTTGCTATTTATCTCTTTGAGCGCGGTAATGTGGGCGAGCGCGAGTTTTTTATGGGGTTGCTCTCCGATAATAAAATTGTTCGCTGTGCTTCGTGTTATGTGATGAAGCATAAATATGGCCACAGTGAAGACATTCCACCTTTTCGCTACGAGGATGATCCACTGAGTGACGCCAATTGGAAAAATATTGAATTTTGGAGAACTAGGATTCTGGAACAAAGGCCGAGAGAAGTGTCCAAGTGATATCGCGAGATCACTGTGTTTGCGATGCGTAAGCTCGCTTTTCATCGCTTTCTTTTCGAATCAAGATCGAAGCGTTTCCTCTTCCTGTCTGTGCTGCGTGAATGGGGTCGGTCCCCGCAACGCAACAAACGCCGATCCGCGCCGTACCCCTGCTGCTGCATCTTTGGAATCTTCCTGTCTCCATTTTTGAATTCGTGAAGCCGTTCGCTTTCCTCACCGCCGCTTACACGGCGCTCCTTCCCATCTCCCACGCCGCGACCTTCGAGGTGGCTGGGAACCAATTTCATCTCGACGGCCAAGCGTTCCAGATCCGGGCGGGGGAGATGCACTACCCGCGGATTCCGCGGGCGGAGTGGGCCAACCGGGTGAAGATGGCGAAGGCGATGGGGCTCAACACGGTGTCCCTCTATCTATTCTGGAACCTGCACGAGGAGCGGCCGGGGCAATTCGACTTCGAGGGGCAGAAGGATTTCGTCGCCTTCATCCGCGAGTGCGGGTCGCAGGGGATGAAGGTGATCGTGCGGCCGGGCCCTTATGTCTGCGCGGAGTGGGAGCTGGGTGGCATTCCGGCCTGGGTGATGGCCGAGCCGGGCGTGAAGCTGCGCTCGACCGACCGCCGCTACCTCGAGCCGGCGAAGGCGTGGATGCGGAACGTGGCGGGGATGCTGGAGCCGCTGTCGGTGGCGAAGGACGGCCCGGTGCTGATGCTGCAACTGGAGAACGAATTCGGCTCCTTTGCCAGCGATCCCGAGTACCTGCGCGAGCTGGAGGCCGCGTTGCGCGGCGGCGGCTACACCGGCCTGCTTTTCGCGGGCGATGGACCCGGCGAGGAGACGCAGCGCCGCGGTGGACTGCCGGGCCTGCTGAAGGCGGCGAATTTCGGCAAGGAGGCGAAGCCCGCGTTTGAGACCTTGGAGAAGGTCCAGCCGGGCAAGCCGCGCTTCACTGCGGAATTCTGGATCGGCTGGTTCGATCAATGGGGTCGTCCGCACCACCGGATCGATGCCCGTCAGAAGTCGGCGGATCTGGAGTGGATGATGGACGAGGGGGTTTCCTTCAACCTCTATATGTTCCACGGCGGGACCACCCGCGGCTTCTGGACCGGTGCGAATTGGGACGGCGCCTACCGGCCGACGACGAATTCCTACGACTACTCCGCGCCGCTGGATGAATCCGGCCGGCCGACGCCGAAGTATCACATTTTCCGCGAGATCATTTCCCGGCGGCTCGGCCAGGAAACGCTGCCGGAGGTCCCGGCGCTTCCCTCGCCCGGCACGATCGGGCCGATTTCACTCGGCGAACAGCTTTCCTTCCTGAAGTCGTTGCCGGCCGGGGAGACGAAGGAGGTTCCCGCTTCCATGGAGCAGTTCGGACAGGGCAGGGGATTTGTGCTCTATCGCGCCCAGATCAAGGGGCCGGTGGACGCCCCGCTGGACCTGGCGCAGGTGCAAGACCGGGTGATCGTGCTGCTGGATGGCAAGCGGATCGGCCTCGGCGGCCGCTCGGTCGGGACCACTCCGGTGCAGATCACGGCGGGCGAGGGATCGCACCGGCTGGACCTGCTGGTCGAGAACATGGGGCGGATCAATTTCGGCCCCGTGATGAACAGCGAGCGGAAGGGCCTGACCGGCATCGTGAGGCTCGGTGATCGCGAGCTGGCGGCCTTCGAGCATATCTCGCTGCCCTTGGACCAGCCTCTGGCCGGTGACTACGAGAAGGCCGCCGGAGCCACGGAGCCGGGCCAACTCGTGCTGCGCCGCTCCAAATTCAAGGTGGCGACACCGCAGGACACGTGGCTGGACCTGCGCGGCTTCGGCCGCGGGGTGGTGTGGCTGAATGGCATCAACCTGGGCCGCTACTGGAGCATCGGCCCCCAGCAGACGATCTACGTCCCCTCCGTGTGGCTGCGGAGCGGCGGCGAGGAGAACGAGCTGGTGGTGCTGGAACTGGAGAAGGACGACTGCCCGCAGGAGATCCCGACGCTCAAGGAGCCGGTGTGGTCGATCCTGCCGGGGAAGTGACCGGAGCCCGGGGCGCGGTCTTCAAGCCAAGGAATTCCGATCCGCGGTTGGCAGCAGGTGCCGGCCGTGGAAGGCGACTGTGCCTATGGCCGCGGTGGAGCGAGGTGCCATGTCTTTCGGCCCTGCCCGCGGCACCGCCGATGGAGCGGTGGCTGAGAAGCGGCCTGAAAAACAGCGTCGGAACGGTGCTTTTGAATAGGCCGCTGACGAGCCGGAGGCTGAGGGGCGGGACGCCCCTCCAACGGACTGGGGCAAGATACCCCAGCTACATTCTCCAGACAGGCTCCGAGAGTGGCTTGGACTCCAGAGAGGGTATCCAGCCGGGTCAGGTCGCCCCCGGCCAAAAAAAGGGAACGGCGGAGATCCGCCGTTCCCTGAGAGATGCGCAAGCTTGGTCTTAGACAGCAGGCTTCACCTTCGGAGCACCCGGATTCCACTCGTCACGGGTCAGGAAGCCGTCCTCGTTGGAGTCTTCCTTGGCGAACTTGGCGGAGATGGTCGCCTCCTTGGTTCCCTTCGGGAAGGAGAGGGCGAACTCCTCGATGGAGAGTTTGTCGTCTTCTCCGAGGTCGACTCCTGGGTGGCTGTCGGCGAGGTCGAACTTGTAGTACTTCGCGCCTTCCGGACCCTTGGCCTTGCCCTTCTTGTAGAGGGTCCACTCTTCGAGGGAGAGGCCAACGGGTGCAGCGGCGTCGGCCTTGAGGAAACGCTTGTAGATTTCGATCGGGGCGGTCTTGCCGGTGAAGGTGGCTTCGAACTCAGCGAGGGTGAGGATGTTGTCCACCACGGTGTCAGCGGCGATGAACGAGAGCTCTTCCTTGGTCGGAGCGGTGAGCTCGCCGATGGAGATGCGGAACTCGACAAGGCTGACGGAGGTGGACTTGTCGCGGTCGGCCTTCTTGAACGCTGCCTTGGCCTTCTGGGCGGAGGTGCCTTCTTCGAGGGTGGTGGTGAACTCGACGAGATTGAGGGAGCCGTCGGCAGGAGCGATGTCAGCCGCGGCGAAGGCCAGTTCGCCCTCGGTTGGGGCGCCGGCGAAAGCAGCGCCGGTGAAGGTGATAGCGAGTGCGGCCAGGCGAACGCTGGTACCGAGGGTGCTGTTACGGTTAGTCATGATGTTGTGTATCTAGCAAATGCGATGCGCGGGCTATCTCGGGGGTGGTATGTCAGGCAAGTGAAAATTCAAGATTAGGGGTGATTTCACGATAAATTCACCAATTTTCGATGCGCAATCTTAATAAATGAGGGGGAAGGCGTTCAGAAAGAGCGGTAATCGGGCTTTCTGCGATCTTCTGGCTCCGCGGAAGTTGAGTACGGCCCCTTGCTGTGGCGAGGTAGGGTAAGGGCGCGTGTCGTTGCTGCCGCGGAGGATGTCGGGTTGGTTTGCGTGGGTTGTTGGGGAGTCGCGGGACGCGACCGGGTGCTGAAAAGAGGAGGGCAACCGGGTCGGCCGTGGTGAAAGGTCTCCGTTCTCGCCGAGAGATCGGTGAAAATTGGCGGGTTCTGTGTGAATTGATCCACTTGCAAGTGGGGTGTCGCGGGTTTTTTGGAATTCTATCCGTTTTTCCGGTTGCCAGTGCCGGAGGGGGTTTGCAGACTCCGCGCCCGCGCCGCGAAATCTCCACTGGATGCGTCGCGAAAGAGCTTGTGAAAAATTTCACAAGCGCCCTAAATTTCCTCGCCGAGCACCACCGCCGCACCTTCGTCATGGCCAATTTCTTCCCGCGCTGGACCAACTTGCTGCCGCTGAAAATCGCCGTTTGTGCCGGTGCGGTCGCCGGTGGAGTGGTGCTTGCGGTTACTTACTACGCGACGCCGAAGACCCTCGTGGAGGGCTACCAGCCGTCGCAGCCGATTCCGTTCTCGCACAAGATCCACGTGGATCAACTCGGACTGGACTGCCGCTATTGCCACTCGTTCGTGGACGTTTCCGGGACTTCGAACGTCCCCGGTAATAATACCTGCTGGAATTGCCACCAGCACGTCGCCAAGGACAGCCCGAAGTTGCAGCCGCTGCGCGACCGGATGGATCCGACGCTGAAGCACGCCGATTTCGGCAAGCCGATCGAGTGGGTGCGCATCCACAAGACGCCCGACTACGTCTATTTCAACCACTCGGCGCACGTGAACCGCGGGATTTCCTGCCAGAGCTGCCACGGCCGGGTCGACCAGATGGAGGTGGTCTATCAGGAAAACAGCCTTTCGATGGGCTGGTGCCTCGATTGCCACCGCGCGCCGGAGAAGCACCTGCGCCCGCTCGAGGAGGTCTACAACCTGAAGTACAGCGACGCGGACGTGTCGAAATACACCAAGGACGCCGGGGTGAAGACCACGGAGGACCTCGGCCTCAAGCTCAAGGAGCACTGGCAAATCGTGCCGAAGGAAAGCTGCGCCACCTGCCACCACTGATTTCCCTCCATTTTTCCCTGATCTCTTGAATTTCCGCCGCCCATGAGCAAACGCATCTGGCAACATCCCGAAGTCCCCGCCGGTGAAACCACCGTTTCCTGGCGCAGCCTCGGTCAGCTCGAGGACACTCCGGAATTCCGTTCCTGGATGGAGCGCGAATTCCCGCAGGGAGTCGCGGAAATGAACAGTGAGGAGGACGCCGAGACGTCGCGCCGGTCCTTCCTCAAGCTGATGGGTGCTTCAACCGCGCTGGCCGGCTTCGGCATGGCCGCCTGCCGCCGCCCGGAAAGCTACATCGTTCCTTATAACAAGGCGCCCGAGTGGGTCATCCCCGGCAAGGCGACCTATTATGCTTCCAGCCGTCCCACCGCCTCCGGCGCGGTGCCGCTGGTGGTGACCACTTTCGAAGGCCGCCCGACCAAGGTCGCTCCGAACACGCTGCACCCGGACACCTCCGGAACCGATGCCTTCACGCAGGCCTCCGTGCTCGACCTGTATTCGCCCTCGCGCTCACGCAAGGTGCTGAAGCAGAGCAAGCCGGGAACCCGCGCCGAGTTCGAGACCGTGCTGGCCGCCCTCGCCGCTGACAAGTCGGCCAAGGTTGGTTTCGTTTTCGGTGACGATGTTTCCCCGACGCGCTCGCGCCTGGTGAAGGAACTCGGCACCAAGTTCACCGCCGCGAAATTCTACGCCTACGAAGCGCTGAGCGGCTCGAAGCTGTTCGGCGATGGTGTCCGCGCGGTGGCCGATTTCGCGAAGGCCGACCGGGTCGTCGCGATCGACTGCGACTTCGGCTCACTGGATTTCCAAGGCTCGACGGTCCCGTTCTTCGAACGCCGCAAGCCGGAAGGAAGAGACTACTCGCAGAAGGCCGATGCCGCCTCGATGAACCGCCTCTATGCGGTCGAGAGCGCCTACTCACTGACCGGCGGCATGGCCGATCACCGCTTGCGCGTGGCACCGAGCCAGTTGCTGGGCATCGCCGCCTACATCGCCAGCGCGCTCGGCGTTTCGCAGGCCGCGGGTGTGCCTGCGACGACGGATGAGAAGACGATTTCCTGGCTGAAGCCGCTGGTGGCCGATCTTCAAGGCTCCGCCGGCAAGTCCGTCGTGCTCGCCGGATCCCGTCTGCCGGATGCGATCCAGACGCTGGTCGCCGCAATCAACGAGAAGCTCGGCAACGTCGGCGAAGGCAAGCCGCTGCGCTACCTCCGCACGGAGAACGAAGGCTTCGGCGACATCGCCGCGCTCAAGGGTGACCTCGACGGCGGCGCGATCGACACGCTGATCCTGCTGACCCCGGCCAATCCGATCCTCGACGCTCCGACCGACCTGAAGATTGCCGACTCCTTCGCCAAGGCAAAGACGGTCATCCACCTTGGCGAACGCACCGACGCCACCGCGCTGGCCGCGACGTGGCACGTGCCATCGAGCCACTACCTCGAAAGCTGGTCGGACGCCCGCACGGTCAATGGTGTCTACACGGTCGTCCAGCCGATGATCCTGCCGCTCTATTCCGACTGCGCCAGCGAGCTGGAAATCCTTTCCGCCCTACTGACCGACGAGGGCAAGCTGGTCACCGGTGAAGGTGCCGAAGGCAAGCCCTCGCCGGCCTACGACGCGGTGAAGAAGACCTTCGAAGCGATCGGCGGCAAGAGCACCGATGCTTGGAAGAAGCTGCTGCGCGACGGCTTCCAACCCGGAACCTCGTTCGAGGCCGTTTCCGCGACCGTTCCTAGCGGTGCCATTTCCGCGCCGGCGGCGGCGACCGATGGTTATGAGGTCATCTTTGCGACCGACGCCTCGGTTTACGACGGCCGCTGGATCGACAATGGCTGGCTGCAGGAAGCGCCCGATCCGATTTCCAAGCTTTGCTGGGACAATGCCGCGCTGATCGCGCCGCAGACCGCGAAGGACATGGATCTCTACGAGGAGATCGTCGAGCTGGAGAAGGTCAGCGCGCTCGGCAAGCGCACCAACGTCGGCGAAGACGGCGAAGGTGAGCACCGCACCGGCCCGATGATCAAGATCACGGTCAACGGAGCCTCGCTCGAGATCCCGGTGATGATTTCCTTCGGCCAGGCCGAAAAGACCATCGTGCTGCCACTTGGCTACGGCCAGGGCTTCGATGATGAGGACAAGTTCGACCGCGGGCCGAAGAACACCGGTGCCACCGGCCAGGTCGGCCTGAACTCCGGCTTCAATGCCTACCCGCTGCGCACCGCCGCCGCATCCTACTTCGTCACCGGTGCCGCCGTTGAGAAGACCGGCAAGCGCTACCCGCTGGCCGTCATCCAAGAGCACCACGCGATGTATGGCCGTGCGCTCGCCCGCGAGGTTTCGACCCAGACGGACAAGGAGAAGGGCGACTTCGCGAAGCAGCTCCACGAGGTGAAGCTGCAGGGCAACGACAGCCACGCACCGCCGAACATTTCCCTCTACAAGCAGGAGGACAACAAGGGCGTCAAACACAACTGGGACGAGCTCCACCAGTGGGGCATGTCGATCGACCTGTCCTCCTGCATGGGCTGCAACGCCTGCCTCATCGCCTGCCAGGCGGAGAACAACATCCCGATCGTCGGCAAGGAGCAGGTCGCCCGCGGCCGTGAAATGCACTGGATCCGCATGGATCGCTACTACGCGATCGACGGGCACAACGACTTCGACCCCGGCAATCCGTCGTTCGTGCCGCAGCCGGTGGCCTGCGTGCAGTGCGAAAGCGCGCCGTGCGAGACCGTCTGCCCGGTCAACGCCACGGTCCACAGCGAGGACGGCCTCAACGTGATGGCCTACAACCGCTGCATCGGCACCCGCTACTGCGCGAACAACTGCCCGTATAAGGCACGCCGCTTCAACTTCTTCGACTACAACAAGCGCAACCCGCTCGTTCCGCACAACCTCTACAAGGGTCCCTTCGGCGAGAAGCAGGTCGGCACCGCGCCGCACCTCCAGCGCAACCCGAACGTGTCGGTCCGCATGCGCGGCGTCATGGAAAAGTGCACCTACTGCGTGCAGCGCCTCAAGGACGCGAAGATCCGCCAGAAGCGCGGCCAGAAGCAGGAAGCCCTGCTCGCCGGCAAGGCTTCGCCGGATTCGCAGGTCACCACGCACACGCTGCGCATCCCGGTGGACTCCGTGAAGGTCGCCTGCCAAGAGGCCTGCCCGGCCGGCGGCATCGAGTTCGGCAACATGAAGGACGGCGACAAGGCGGTCATGAACCGCGCCAAGGCGGTGGACCGGAATTACGACCTCCTCAACTACATCGGCACCAAGCCGCGCACCAGCTACCTGGCACGCGTCAAGAACCCGAATCCCGGAATGCCGGATGCCGCCTTTGTCGGCAAAGCCACCATTCACATGCACTGATCACTTCGTGATGAGTTGATTTCGTTAATTGAGAAATTGAGCGACTAAGGCCCGAATGACCCAATTAACCCAATTTTCCTAATTTCCCATTCATCCATGGCCTCCGCCACCGAACACGCGCCGAGCACGACACGCCAAGGACCGAAACTTCCGGTCCTGGAGCGTGAAAAGCTCATTCTGAACGGCCGCTCCTATCACTGGATCACCGAGCGCATCTGCAGCGTGCTGGAGAACCGCCAGCCCATGTTGTGGTGGCTGCTGTTCATCCCGTCCGCGCTGATTGCCATGGTCGGCGTCGGGCTCAGCCTGACCTACCTCGTGTCGACTGGTGTCGGCGTGTGGGGCATGTCCAACCGCACCTTCTGGGGCTGGGACATTACGAACTTCGTGTTCTGGATCGGTATCGGCCACGCCGGCACCCTGATCTCCGCCGTGCTCTTCCTGACGCGGCAAAACTGGCGAACGTCGATCAACCGCGCCGCCGAGGCGATGACGATTTTCGCGGTGATGTGCGCCGGCATTTTCCCGGCATTCCACGTCGGCCGCGTGTGGATGGCGTGGTTCCTCGCGCCGATCCCGAACGCCAATGCGATCTGGCAGAACTTCAAGTCGCCGCTGCTGTGGGACGTGTTCGCCGTTTCGACCTACTTCACGATCTCGCTGATCTTCTGGTATCTCGGCATGGTGCCGGACCTCGCGACCATCCGCGACCGGTGCAAGCCGGGCCTGCGCAAGATGCTCTACGGCATCTTCTCCCTAGGCTGGCGCGGCGGCAACCGCCAGTGGAGCCACTATGAAATGGCCTACCTCCTTCTGGCAGCCCTTTCTACGCCGCTGGTGCTCTCGGTGCACTCGGTCGTGTCCTTCGACTTCGCCACCTCCGTCGTCCCCGGCTGGCACACCACGATCTTCCCGCCATACTTCGTCGCAGGCGCCATCTTCGGTGGCTTCGCGATGGTGCTCACCATCATGGTCCCGGCCCGCCAGCTCTATGGGCTGCACGACCTGATCACGATGAAGCACATCGACAACATGGCGAAGATCATCCTGCTGACCGGCACGATCGTCGGCTACGCCTACCTGATGGAGCTGTTCGTGGCCTACTACTCGGGCGCGCTCTATGAAATGGAGGCCTTCCGCATCCGCATCACCGGCCCGTATTGGTGGGCCTACGTGGCGATGATGTCCTGCAACGTGCTCTCCCCGCAGCTCTTCTGGTGGAAGGCCTGCCGCGAGAACCTCTGGGTCGTGATGGCCGTGGCGATGTGCGTGAACGTCGGCATGTGGTTCGAGCGCTTCGTCATCATCGTCGGCACCCTGGGACGGATGTTCCTGCCGGGCGACTGGAAGACCTACTCGCCGAGCTGGGTGGAGATCTCGCTGTTCATCGGCACCATCGGCATGTTCCTGGCGCTGTTCCTCCTCTTCCTGCGCTTCCTGCCCTGCATCAACATCGCCGAGGTGAAGTGGACCCTGCTCGAGTCCGACCCGCACCACGACGACAAGCACGATCACCCCGACCACGGTGCCGAAGCCGTGGCGGCCTACCAGCACGAGCTTCACTCCAAAGGCGCGGCAGAAGCCAAAGCGTGATCCCTGGGCACCTGGAACTTCTTACCTGGCACTTCCAACAGTGAGTACTACCCGCAAACGAGTTTACGGTTACCTGGCCGAGTTCGGCAGCGCCTCCGCCCTTTACAAGGCCGCGGAAAAGGTGCGCGACGCCGGCTACCGCAAATGGGACTGCCACACGCCCTATCCGGTACACGGCCTTGATGGTGCGATGGGCATGAAGCGCTCGATCCTGCCTTGGTTCGTCTTCTTCGGCGGCATGCTCGGCACCTTCACCGGGTTCTTCCTCGCCTCCGCCACCCAGACCGAGATCTGGGGCTGGCTGCCGGGAATGAACAACGCGATCGAAAGCTACCCGACGGTGGTGCAGGCCAAGCCGGCGAACATCTTCACCGTGCCGGCCTTCTTCCCGATCATGTTCGAGCTCACGATCTTGTTCTCGGGCTTCACCACCTTGTTCGGCCTGCTGGCGCTGATGAAGCTGCCGCGCCTGAATCACCCGCTTTTCGCCAGCCGCCAGTTTCACCGCGCGACCGACGATGCATTCTTCATCGCCCTGGAAGCCCGCGATCCAAAATTCACCCCTGAAGGCACCCGCCAGTTCCTTGAGGAAATCGGCGGAAAGAGCATCGAACTCGTCGAAGAAGAGGACTGATCCCCGGACCTCAGATTACCGATTCCCAATTTCAGATTTCCCGTCGTGAAATACTTCTTCCTCGCCTACGCGATCATCGCAGCACTGTTCATCGGCCTGATGCCGATGCGTGGCGGCAAGTCCCCGGACGCGCCGATCCGGCTGTTCCCGGACATGGATGAGCAGGACAAGATCAAGCCCCAGAAGCCGAGTGAATTCTTCGCTGACGGCCAAGGCGCGCGCCAGCCGGTCCACGGCACCCAGGCACTGGGTCTCAACCCGGAAGGCCTGAAGGAAATCGGCGGCATCCCCGAGCAAGAGTTCGGCGGCGGCACCGGCCACCTCGCCACCGGCGGCATCGACGACTACTTCGCGAACGGCATGCCGGAAGCGCTCGGCCTGACCACCGAAAACGTCGGTGCCTTCCTCAAGCGCGGTGAAGAGGTCTTCAACGTCAACTGCGCGATCTGCCACGGCAAGTCGGGCGACGGCCAAGGCATGACCGGCCACTTCGGCGTGCCCGGCATCGCCAACCTGACACAGGATACTTACGCGCAAGCCACCTACCCGGATGGCCGCCTTTTCTACGTGATCTCCGAAGGCAAGGGCAACATGGGACCGTACAAGCACAACATCGCCCTGCGCGACCGTTGGGCGGTCGTCGCCTACATCCGCGCCCTGCAACTCGCCCGCAAGGCTCCTTACGATGCCGTGAAGGACGCCTTCGACAAGGGTATCGCCGCGCAAGCCCCGTAATCATTTTCCCCGATGGCACACCACCACGTCACTTCTGCCGACATCCCGGTTGACGGCGAGCGTCTCGTCAATTCCAAGGTCGAGACCGTCAAGCGCTTCGCGGGCGGCGCAGCCGTCCTGCTTGGCTTGATCAGCGTTTACCTGCTCTTCTTCACCGGCCCGAAGATCGCCGCCCCGTTCGCCTACTCGTGGCTGTTCGCGATGTTCTTCTTCTTCACGCTGGCTGCCGGGGGTTGCTTCTGGACGCTGCTGCACAATGTTTCCAACTCAGGGTGGGGGACTTCGGTCCGTCGCATCATGGAGAACCTTGGCTCAGTGTTTCCCTACATGTTCATCTTCGCGGTCCCGCTGCTGTTCCCGCAGGTCCAGCAGTGGCTCTATGAGTGGATGAATGCGCACCGCGAGGCCGGTGGGGCCGTCTTTGAAAGCGATGTCAAAAGCCTTTTTGGCTTCTACGGCACGAAGTCGATGAAGGACGCCCTCATGGCTAACCACGAAGGCCTTCTGGCGAACAAGAACTGGTACATGAACCAGTTCGCCTGGTATGCCCGCTTCTTCTTCTACTTCATCGGCCTCGGTCTGGTGATCCGCACGCTGCGGAAGTTCTCGGTCAATCAGGACACCGATCCGAATCCGACCACGAAGAACCTGTTCAAGGCCCGCTTCCACTCGACCTACACGCTGATCATCTTCGCGATCACCATCACCTTCGCCGCCATCGATTGGCTGCAGGGCATGAGCTACGCGTGGTTCTCCACCATGTGGGGCGTTTACATCTTCGCCGGTGCCGCGCTGAACTCGATGGCCGTGATCATCATCACTGCCGCCCTGATGCAGAAGGCCGGCTACCTGAAGCACGTGACGGGTCCCGAGCACTACCACATCATGGGCAAGCTGCTGCTGGCCTTCACGATCTTCTGGGCCTACATCGCCTTCTCGCAGTTCTTCCTGATCTGGTATGCGAACATCACCGAGGAAACCACGTGGTTCCTCGACCGCAATACCGGCGGCTGGAACACCGCCAGCATCGCGCTGGTCTTCTGCCACTTCGTCATTCCCTTCGTCATCCTGCTGCAGGCCTGGCTGAAGAAGAACCCGAAGATGCTCTCGATCATGGCCGGCTACACGCTGTTGATGCACGTGCTCGACCACTACATCATCACCATCCCGGAGCGCTCGGTTTCGCTCTACGGCATGGCCTTCGCCGGAGACAAGCGCCTCGCCGACTTCCTTCACGTCAGCACTTCGGTTCCCGGCGCATTCTGGGGCGACATCCTCGCCTTCCTTGCGGTGGGTTCGGGCTTCATCTTCTTCTACCTGCGCGCCCTCACCAAGACCGCGACCTACCCGCACCGCGACCCGCGCATCCTCGAGTCCGCCAACGTCTCGAATTGATTCCCTTGGCACTTCGCACTTCTTACTTGGAACTTTCCCTTCGATGTCCTCGTCCAGCGACAATCCTCTGACCCGCTTCTCCGCCTTCTTCTGGGCGCTGGGTGTCTTCTCGCTCTTCGGCGTGATCGTGCTCGCGCTGAAGCTGTTCTCCTCCGACACCTCGGAGAGCAACCCGCTGGAAGAAGAAGCCGCGGTGAAGCGCTACGAACTCCGCAAGGCCACCGACGAGGCGCAGGCTGCCGGCTTCGCCTACAAGGAAGTCGAGAAGGGCAAGGTCGTGCAGGTGCCGCCGCACGACGTCTTCGCTCACCTCGGTGAAACGCTGGTTTCGCAGAAGGCAGCCGCCATTGAGAAGCCGGAGCAGATCATTCCGAATTCGGATCGCCAGCTTGCTGCTGCGGGAGGACCTTCCGCCGACTTCGCGGCCGTGGACAAGATGACCCCCGCCGCTGACAGCCCGATCGATCCCGCCGTGATGGCCAAGGGTCAGGCGACTTACATGATGTGCATGGCCTGCCACGGTCCGGCTGGCGAAGGCGGTCCGGTCGGCCCGCCGCTTGCGGGATCCGAATGGGTGACAGGTCCGGTTTCGAACCTCATCCGCATCCAGCTCCGCGGTCTCCAAGGCCCGATGCATATCAAGGGTGCTCTCTACACGCCGCTTGCACCGATGACCCCGATCATCGCGACCCAGGACAACGAAACCATCGCCTCGGTGCTCACTTTCATCCGCAACAGCTTCGGCAACAAGGCCGCTCCGGTGCTTCCGGACCAAGTCGAGAAGCTCCGCTCGGAGCTCGGCAAGCCGATGCTCACCGAGGCCGAACTGATCAAGCCCTGATCTGATCTGATCCGATCCTTTCCCTTTCACTCCATGTCCGCCGCCTCATCCCAGACTTCCGACGCGATCCGCCGCGCGGAGATCGACCTTTCGCTGCGCCACCCGGTGATGTTCTTCTTCACCAGCGGGGCCGCATGGTTGGCCGTGGCCATCCTGCTCGGCATCATCTCGTCGGCCAAGGTCCACAGCCCCGAGTTCCTCGCGGGTTGGGGCTTCCTGAGCTACGGCCGCGTGCAACCGGCGCACATGAATGCGCTGATCTACGGCTGGGGCTGCCAGGCCGCCTTTGGTTTCCTGGTCTGGCTGATGGCCCGCCTGTCGCGGCAGGAGTGCCGCGCCGCCGGCCTGATCCTCACCGCCGGCCACGTCTGGAACTTCGCCGTTTCGCTCGGCATCATTGGCATCCTCGCTGGCAAGAGCACGGGCATCCCGTGGATGGAAATGCCGGTCTTCGCCTGGGTGCCGATGCTGCTCGCCTACGCCGCGATCGCAATCTGGTCGATGATCCAGTTCAAGGTCCGCCCGCTAGGTCACGTCTTCATCTCCCAGTGGTACATCCTGGCCTCGCTGATCTGGTTCCCGTGGGTGTTCGCCACCGCGCACATCTTCGTCCACGGTTTCTCCGGTTCCCCGCTGATGGCTGCGGCGATCAATGCCTGGTATCGCTCGGCGCTGCTGTTCCTGTTCTTCATGCCGGCCGGCATGGCAGCGGCCTACTACTTGATTCCGAAGGTCACCGGCCGCCCGGTGTATAGCTACACGCTCTCGCTGCTCGGCTTCTGGTCGCTCGCCATCATCGCGCCATGGGCCGGGATGCAAAAGCTGGCCGGTGCGCCGATCCCGAACTTCCTGCCCTACGTCGGTGCTGCCGCGACCATCCTGGTGGCGATCCCGGCGATTGCAGTCGCGGTGAACTTGCTCAAGACCGCCGCCGGTGCTCCGGAAACCGTGGTGAATAGCCCGTCGCTGCGCTTCACGGTGGCCGGCCTGGTCGGCCTGCTGGTGACCGGCTTCGCCGCGGTTCTCCTCAATGTCCCGACGACCTTGCCGCGGACGCAGTTCTCGCTCTCGCAGTATGGCTTCGACATCCTCGCGCTCTACGGCTTCTTCAGCTTGATCGCCTTTGGCATGATCTACTTCGTGGTCCCGCGTGTGACCCGTCGCGAGTGGCTCTCCAGCCGCCTGATCAAGATGCACTTCTTCCTCTCGATCTACGGGGTGGTGACCATCGTGGTCGGGGCTGTCTTCGGCGGCCTGATCCAAGGCGGTGCTCAGGAAGACTTCAAGCAGCCGTGGGAAAACGCGATGACCTACGCCAACCCGTATGCCGTCGCGACCACCCTGTCGTGGTGCTTCCTGCTCTTCTCGAACGTCTGGTTCTTCGTGCACCTCGCGCTGATGTGGCTGCGCCTCGGCCGCCGCTCGTCGCACCCGACCCTGCTCGGCCACGCCCATCACGATGACCTGCACGATGCGACCCACGGCCCTGAAGGCGACATCGACAATGCCGGCCCCGGTTCCGCACCCGCCCATTCCCACTAAGGAATTTCAAATTTCCATTCCATGACCTTCCGCTCCTTCGCAATCGGTCTCACGCTCGCCTTCGGCATCGCCTGGCTGAGCGTGGTGGTCGTGCCGTTTTTCCTGATGCGCGACGTCAAGCCGGTGGCCTTCGATGAGGTGGCCGATGGCAAGACCGGCATCTATTTCCCGAAGCGCACCGGCCGCGTGGCCAACGGCGCGGAAGTGTATGCCTCCAACGGCTGCTACCTCTGCCACACGCAGGTGGTCCGCACCACCGAAGCCGGCAATGACCTCGGCCGCGCCGACTGGGGTGGCACCAAGACCGACGAAACCCGCGGCGACACCCGCCGCGAGTCGAATGTCTTCGACTACCAGGGCGAGAAGTTCGCGCAGATCGGCGTGTCCCGCCTCGGTCCGGACCTCTCTAACATCGGCCTACGGGTCCAGAACTACGTGAAGGAATTCGGTGGCGATCCGGAAGCCTGGCTCTACCTGCACCTTTACAACCCGCGCCTCGATCCCGCCAAGTCGACCTCCAAGTGCCCGTCGCATCGCTTCCTCTTCGAGGACAAGGAGATCACCGGTCAGAAGCCCGCCGAGGCGCTTGCCGTATCGACCAAGGAAGGCCACATGATCCTTCCGACGACCGATGCCGAGTCGCTGGTCAGCTACCTGCTTTCGCTCAAGCGCGATGACGCGCTGCCCAAGGCCATCGACCCCGCTCCCGCCAAGGCGGCAACACCTACCCCTGCGGCTGCTGCACCTGCAGCTCCCGCCGCACCGGCTGCCGCCGCCCCTGCTCCTGCTCCGTAAGGCTGAACTGTTTTTTCCCTGTCCGAGATGATCGATCCATCCAAGCCCGACCTCGAGGAATCGGTGAATGTCACCGAAGCCCACGAGCGCGTGATCCGCGGAGCCGCCGCCGCTTCGCGCGAGTCCAAACTCAAGGAAAACGGGGCCGAGCCGGTCTCGCTCTGGGTGCTCATCCTGTGCGCCGTTCCGCTGCTCGCCGCCGGCTGGACGCTCGGCAAGGCGGGCACGCTGTTTTCCTACAAGGACATCACCCGCGAGGGCTATGTTCGCCAGATTCCGGATGACGGCGAAGGTGCCAAGCTACCGCCCATCCCGTGGCTAGAAGCCTCGATCAAGAAGGGCGCGAAGTCCTATTCCAAGTGCACTGGTTGCCACGGTGCCGACGGCAAGGGCGACGGAGCCAGCTACCCGTCGCTCGCCGGATCCGAGTGGGTGAACGGGGAAACCGAGCGTTTCGCCATGGTTATCCTGAATGGTCTTACGGGACCAACCTCCACTGGCAAAACCTACGGGGTGATGCCGTCCCAAGCTGCCGGCCTGAGCGGCGAGGATCTCGCCCACCTCATGAACTTCGTCCGTCACTCCTTCGGCAACAGCGCCAGCGACGTGGTCACCAAGGAGATGGGCATCGCCGCCATTGATCTCTCCAGCAAGCGCGCCAAGGCCGGGGCACCAGTCACCGGTGACGAGCTGAATGCCGATCACAAGAAGAACCTTCCGGGCGAACCCATCGATCCGAAGATGATGGTCGATCCGATTACTCTCGAACCGGCGGAAGCCAAATAACTTCAGCCAACTTTTTCAAAACGCATGAGCGCACACGCCCACGCCGCTGACCACCACGGTCACGACGACCATCACCACCACGAACCCGGCTTCTGGTCGAAGTACGTGTTCTCGACCGATCACAAGATGATCGGCATCCAATACGGTCTGACCGCCATGGCCTTCCTGGCCTTCGGCTTCTACCTGATGATGGTGATGCGCTGGAGCATCGCCTATCCGCACGAGCCGCTGCCGGAGTGGATGAGCTGGCTCTTCACCGAAAACTGGAAGGCCCGCTGGCTCCAGGACGGCAAGGTGACGGGTGAGACTTACAACATGTTCGGTGCCATGCACGGCACCATCATGGTGTTCCTTGGCATCGTGCCGCTCGGCTTCGGTGCCTTCGGCAACTACGTGACACCGCTGCAGATCGGCGCGGTGGACATGGCGTTCCCGAAGCTGAACATGACCAGCTACTGGCTCTACCTGCTCGGTGGCCTGATCATGTGCGCCTCCTTCTTCATGGAGTCGGGTGCCGCCAAGTCCGGCTGGACGAATTACTCGCCGCTCGCCGGTTTCGCTGACGGCCAGATCGTCAACCAGTGGCTCGCCGGCCAGACGCAGTGGCTGATCGGCCTGGTGCTACTGATCTCTTCCTCGCTGCTAGGCTCGGTGAACTTCATCACCACCATCATCAACCTGCGTGCCCGTGGCATGACCTGGATGCGCATGCCCTTCTTCGTGTGGGCGATGCTGGTGACGGGCTTCTTGCTCCTGCTCGCCTTCCCGCCGCTGGAAGCCGCTGGCATCATGCAGCTCATGGACCGGGTCACGAACTCGTCCTTCTTCATGCCCTCCGGCCTGTATTCGGCCAAGGAAGGCATGGCCGACCTTTCCGGTGGCGGTTCGCCGCTGCTGTTCCAGCACTTGTTCTGGTTCCTCGGTCACCCGGAGGTGTACGTGCTGCTGCTGCCGTCGATCGCGTGCGTTGCGGAAATCATTCCGGTCAATACCCGCCGCCCGCTGTGGGGCTATAAGGCGATGGTCTATGGCGTGCTCGTCCTCGGCTTCCTGTCCTTCGTCGTGTGGGCGCACCACATGTATCTCACCGGCATGGGTCCGGTCGTCTCGACCTTCTTCCAGACCACCACGGTCCTGATCTCGATCCCGTCGGTGATCCTGCTCACCTCGATGATCATTTCGCTGTGGGGCGGCTCGATCCGCTTCAATGGCGGCATGATCTGGGCCTGCGCCTTCCTGCCGATGTTCGGTATCGGCGGTCTGACCGGCCTGCCGCTCGCCTTCAACCTGGTGGACCTCCACCTGCACGATACCTACTACGTGATCGGCCACTTCCACTACGTGGTGGCCCCGGGCATTCTCTTCGGCCTCTTCGCCGGGGTGTATCACTGGTATCCAAAGATCACCGGTCGCCACATGAGCGGCTTCCTGAATCACGTGCACTTCTGGCCCACCTTGGTGTGCATGAACCTGATCTTCTTCCCGATGCTTACCCAGGGCATGGCCGGCTTCCACCGCCGCTGGTACAATGGTGGGGATGCCTACCTCGCCAAGGCCAAGGACAGCGTCAACGTCTTCGGCCTGACCGTGGCCGAGCACATCGACCTGAACATCGTGATGTCGGTCGCCGCGTGGGCGATGGCACTGGCCCAGATCCCCTTCGTGATCAACCTCTTCACCGCGTGGAAGATCGGCCGCAAGGTCGAGAGCGACAATCCGTACCACGCCACCACCCTCGAGTGGGCGACGCCGACGCCTCCGGGCCACGGCAACTTCCTCACCGAGCCGGTTGTCTATCGCGGCCCGTATGAATACAGCCGCCCGGATTGCGACGACGATTACCTGCCGCAGTGGGAAGAGCCGAAGCGGGATAGCGATGCTCCCGCCGAGAAACCCGTGACCCCGTCCGCTCACTGACGATCCATTCGGTCCCGAGCCTGAAAACTTGGCACTGAAAACCAGCTCCTTTTCCAATGGAAATCCCCTACATCGTCACCCCACGCAAGGACACGGGCCTCTTCAATTCGAAGATCGCCATCTGGTTGTTCCTCGCGTCGGAAGTCATGCTTTTCGGCGGCTTCTTCTCGGCCTACATTTTCCTGCGCCTCGGTGCGGACTTCCCGTGGCCGGAGCGGACGCTTCCCGTGCTGCCGGGCCTCATCAATACCTTCGTGCTGATCGCCTCGTCGGTCACCGTGGTGTTCGCCTGGGCGTCGCTGAAGATGCGCCAGTGGGGCAAGTTCCAGATGTACATGGCCATCACGGTCATCTGCTCCTTCATCTTCATGGGCCTGAAGGGCATCGAGTACAACGTGAAGTTCCACCACCAGGCGCTTCGCACCAAGGACTACTCGGTCGTGGAAGGCCACCTCGGCTACCAGCCGAAGGATGGCGTGCATGTGCACCACGGTGAGGAGCTGAAGGACGAGCAGATCGCCCTCGATCACAAGGGCAAGAAGATCGAGCAGAACGTCATCAACTTCGAGACCTCGCAGATCTCCTTCAACACCGTCCGCTACCATAAGGCCTGGGTGGAGGCGATCATGGCTCATGCCGCGGAAGCCAACGCCAGCGTGGAACTCGCTTCCAAGCTCGAACTCCAGACCTCCCGTGGCACGCCGGTGGTCTTCGAGAAGGGCACCAAGCTCGACCTGAAGCTGCTGGCCGACATTACGAAGGCGCACCTTGCCGCGCGGGCGAACAATTCCGAGCTGCGGATCGATAGCCTGCGCCACGAGTGGGACAAGGCCCACGAAGCCAACCCCGGCAAGAAGGGTTGGGAACTTTCCCAGAATGTGAAGGTGGATGAAGCCGCCATTGCCAAGGACCTGATGCCCGAGGCTGCCGCGATCGCCTTCGAAGTGAAGCCTCCCACGGCCTTCCACTTCCGCCCGCGTGACATTCAGGAAGGAGCCGAAGCCGGCACCCTCCGCGACGGCACCGCTTTGGTGGGAAAGCTGCTCGAGAGCCCGATGGGTTTCCACTATGTCGATGCCCTCGACTTCCGCCACCTCGCGATGAAGGTGACCGAGAAGGTCGGTCGCCACGACGAGGCCGCGATTGAAAAGGCGATCGAGGAATCCTGGTTGCTCAAGGAGAACAAGGAGCTGGCCGAGGTCTGGGAGAAGCAACAGAAGGCTTTGGGACAGCTAACGGAATTCCTTGCCAGCAAGGGCAAGGTGCCGACCGAGAAGGACAAGTATCGCATCGGCTGGCAGGAGATGGACTACTACATGAACACGTCGCTTGCCGACGTGCAGATCGACCCCTCGAAGTACGCCATGCCGAAGTCGAAGGAGGCGCTCAAGGAGGAGTTCTTCGGTCCCGACTACAAGACGCGCAAGTTTCCGCACCTGGAAGTGCCGCGTGACCAGGTGCTCTTCGCCTCGAAGTTCGAGCCGGCGTGGAACACCTACTACGCGATCTATTTCACGATGACCGGCCTCCACGGCCTGCACGTCATCGGCGGCGCGCTCGTGCTCGCCTACTACCTCTTCTGCGGCAAGAGCATGTATCTCACCAATCCTGAGTGGCTGGCCAACCGCGTCGAAGTCGGCGGCCTGTTCTGGCACTTCGTGGACTTGGTCTGGATCTTCCTGTTCCCGATCCTGTATTTGATGTAATCTTCCCCGTTTCCGTTTTTCCGATTCCAGCCTCTTCCATCCATGGCCGATTCTCCTGAAGCAATCCAGAAGTCGCTCCGCCTCTACAAGTTCATTGGCCTCGTGCTGTTTGCCGGCACCGGCCTGACCGTGGCGGTGGCCACCATCCCGGCGCTCGACGTCGGCAAGCACGGCTTCGACATCGCCGACATGGTGCTCGGCCTGCTGATCGCGTCCGTGAAGGCTTCGCTCGTCGCAGCGATCTTCATGCACCTTAATCACGAGAAGCGCCTGATCTACTGGCTCTTCGGCTTCGGCATCGTCGCCGCCATCTGTCTTCTCGGCCTGACTGCCCTCGCGGAAACCGACCCGATCCACTACGATGGATTCCAGATCGGCGTTCCCGGTTCGGATGTCATCAAGCACTTTCCTCATAACTAACGCCCCGCCGCCATGTCGCTCCGCGCCTTTCACATTGTCTTCGTCACGGTGAGCACGCTGCTCTTCGTGTTCCTTGCCGTGTGGGCCTTCGCGTTTGCGACCGACCGCACCGGCACCATCACCACGCTCGGCGCGGTCAGCGCCGTGTTCGCGGTGGTCATGCCGGTGTACGGCATGTGCTTCTACAAGAAGGTCCGCAACATCGTCCTCTGACACCTATCACACGGCCATGATCGATACCCTGCTTGCCTGCGCCACCTGCGCCGTGAATTTCCAGGACGACGGCCCGAATGCTGCCGGCTGGTCCATTTTCTTCATGCTCGGCATCATCCTGCCGGTGCTCGGGACCGTGTTGTTTTTCATGATCCGCCTGATCCGCCGCAGCGATGCCGGACTCGACCCCGAGCTGCGCGACTGACATGCCCACCGCCTTTCCTTTTCCATGAGCCCTTCGAAATTCCTCAGCATCCCCGAAAACTTCTCCGCCCATGGCGGCCGGGTGGACCACCTCATCGATGTGGTCCACTGGTTCATGATCGCGCTTTTCGTGGGGTGGAGCCTGTTCTTCCTCTACTGCCTCTTCCGCTTCCGCGCCTCCGTACACCCGAAGGCGTCCTACCACGGCGTGCGCAACCACATCTCCAGCCACCTGGAAATCGCGGTGGTCATCATCGAGGCCGTGCTGCTGCTCGGCTTCGCCTTTCCGCTGTGGAAGGAGCGCACCGACACGTGGGAGACGGTGCAGAAGCAGGATCCCATCCGCGTCCGCGTCATCGGCTGGCAGTTCGGCTGGACCTATCACTACCCCGGCAAGGACGGGAAGTTCGGCCGCATCAATCCGCTGGTCCGCACCGCCAACGGCGATCCGGCAATCGACTTCGATGATCCGAACGCGCAGGACGACTTCATCGCGACCAACCTCAAGATCGCGAAGAACCGCCCGGCCATCCTCAACATCACGTCCAACGACGTGATCCACAACTACGCGATCGTCCCGATGCGCATCCAGCAGGACGCCATCCCCGGCCGCGAGATCCCGATGTGGTTCACGCCGACCAAGACCTTGGAAACCTCCGTCGTCTGCGCCCAGCTTTGCGGCGAGAAGCACGGCGACATGGTGGGCCTGATGGAAGTGGTCGAGGACAAGGCCTACCGCACGTGGGCCGACGCCGAATCCGACAACGCGCTCAAGAGCCGCGCACCGAAGGCCGCCACGGTGAGCCGCTGAGAGGTTCCACTGCAGTTTTCCCAAAAGCGGGAGGCCCTCCAAGGCTTCCCGCTTTTTTGTTTCAACCGCGGATGACGCGGACTTCACGGATGGGAGGAGGGGATGATGTGTTTATCCGTGCCATCCGCGTGATCCGCGGTTCAATTCCCCATGCTCCACGAGGAGATCACTAAAGACATCATCGGTGCTGCTATGATGGTGCTGAATGAACTCAGGCCGGGACTGGATGAGAGGCTCTATGAAAATGCTCTCGTCATCGAACTCCGCGCTCGTGGGCACGAGGTCGACCAGCAGCGCGAGTATCCGGTTCACTACCGCGGCCAGTTCATCGGGAGACTCATCCCTGATCTGTTGGTGGACGGAAAAGTAGTAGTGGACCCGAAGGTGGTGACTGCGTTCAACGACACTCACGTCGCGCAAATGCTAGGCTACCTCAACATCACTGGCTTGGAGGTGGCGCTGTTGCTCAATTTCAAGCATGCCAAACTGGACTGGCGCCGGGTGGTTAACCAGCGAGGCACCTTCGGAACTCAAGATGATTCTCCTACCGCGCCTCTGTGAAGTTGACCGCGGATGACGCGGATATCGCGGATGGTTTTGGATCCCTTTTATCCGTGGTATCCGTGTAATCCGCGGTTGATCCTTCTGGCACGAAAGCGGGAGCCGAGGTAGGAGGAATCGTGACCGATATGGAACGCGAGGACTTCCGTAACTTGCTCGGCGAGATCGGCAAGATGCGGATGCCCTTCGGCAAATATGGCCCGGCCGGGGTGCCGCCGCGCGGGATGCCGATTTACGACCTGCCGCCGGAATACCTCTCGTGGTTCAAGGAGCGCGGTTTTCCCAAGGGACGGCTTGGCGAGCTGCTGGCGATCATCTGCGAGATCAAGGATGTCGGGATGGATCAGGTCTTCGACCCGCTGCGAGAGGCGAACGGCGGGCGCGTGACTTTCCGGGCAAAGCGGCCGCGTGACCGGCAGTTTCCTGCGGAGGAGTGAATCGGTGGCGGCAGGCTGCTTTCCAGCTTTGTAGCGGGGCGACTTCGTCGTTCCGGCTGGGGGCGGACCGAACCGGGAATCAGAGTGGCGATCCTGCTTGTGGGCTCGCCCAGCCGGAACGGCGCAGCCGTTCCGCTACTACTCCGGGGGGCGGCTGATTTCCAGCTTAGAGGATCGAGCCCGGCGCATAGGCCGCGGCTTTGGGGTGTGCGGCTTCGAGTTCGCCGACCGCTTTCGCGAACGCGGCGACCTGTGCCTTCGCGGCACCGGCATTGCTCTCACCCGCCGCGACGATGGCGGCGAGTTGTGCTCGGTCGAGCGGGATGCGCTCGTCGTTGGCGAGGCGGTCCACCAGATCGTTCACGGTGGTCTTGCCAGCGCGCAGGTCGTTCACGGTGCCGACGGCGTGTTCCTTGATCGCCTTGTGCGCGGTCTCGCGACCGACGCCCGACTTCACCGCTTCCATCATGATCGTGGTGGTCATCAGGAAGGGCAGGTAGTGAGCGTTTTCCTTCCCGATCACCGCGGGGTAGGCGTCCATCTGGTCAAGGACGGTCAGGTAGGTCTCGAACAAGCCGTCGATGGTGAAGAAGGCATCCGGCAGCATCACGCGGCGGACGACCGAGCAGGAGACATCGCCTTCATTCCACTGGTCACCGGCGAGACCGGAGGCCATGGCGAGGTAGCCCTTCAGGATCACGTGGAAGCCGTTCACTCGTTCGCAGGAGCGCGAATTCATCTTGTGCGGCATGGCGCTGGAGCCGGTCTGGCCGGGCGCGAAGCCTTCGCTGGCGGTCTCGTGGCCGGCCATCAGGCGGAGCGTGCGGCAGAAGGAAGACGGGCCGCTGGCGAGATCGGTGAGCGCGGCGACCACGCGGAAATCGAGCGAGCGCGGATAGACCTGGCCGACATTCGTCCATACCGCCGGCATGCCGAGGTGGACGACGACTTTCTGCTCTAGCGCCGCGACTTGCGAGGCGTCGCCATTGAAGAGGGAAAGCTGGTCCATCTGCGTTCCGACCGCGCCTTTCAATCCGCGGACCGGGTAACGGGCGATCACATCCTGCAGCGCGTAATGGGCGGAGAGCATTTCCTCGCCGAACATCGCGATGCGCTTGCCGAGCGTGGTTGGCTGCGCAGCGACGTTGTGGGTGCGGGCGGTGATGACGAGGTCGTTCCACTGCTCGGCGCGCTTCTTCAGGCGGGCGAGCACGGCGACCGACTTGTCGCGAATCGCCAGCAGGGAACGCCAGACCTGGAGCTGCTCGACGTTCTCCGTGAGGTCGCGCGAGGTCATGCCCTTGTGGATGTGCTCGTGGCCGGCGAGGTCATTGAACTCCTCGATCCGCGCCTTCACGTCGTGGCGGGTGACGCGCTCGCGGGCCATGATCGAGCCGGGATCGACCGAGTCCTTGGCCTTCTCATACGCGGCGATCGCCTCGGCGGGGATGTCGAGGCCGAGGTCGCGCTGGGACTTCATCACGGCGATCCAAAACTCCCGCTCCAGCACGATGCGGCCTTCGGCTGACCAGATGGCTTGCAGGGCAGGGGAGGCGTAGCGTTCGGCGAGGACGTTCGGAATCACGGCGGGGAGTAGCGGCCACCGGCCCGCGCGGGGCAAGGGAAAATCGGGTCGTGATACGGGGGAACCGCGATTCCACGGTGCGGTCCCTATGCCCCTTTGATCGCCTTGAGGAGATCATGGAGCCTCCGGTGATTTCCCCGTTCGTTCACGGCGATCGATCCGCTGAATCTTGCGGCCATTTTCCGGAGCGTTTCGTCGGGATCCTCCAAAAGCTGGAGCAGCTTTTCAAAAGCGGCGTCGTTTTTGCCTGCCTTGTTCGCGAGCGCACTGCAGGCCCATTCCCGGTACTTCACCAGGGCTGCAGACCTGATGATTTCCTCGTAGCGGACGAGCGTCGCCGCGTCGTCGAGTCCCACGGTGACCGCCTTGATGAATTCCCATGAGTTGCTGGATTCGACCCAGCGATCATTGAGGATGTCGCGGATGAGTTCCTTTGCCTCAGGATCCTGGTCGAAGGGCGGGTGGTGCAGGCGGAGCATCATGGCGGCGTATTGTTTGGCGTCGAAGCCCAGGCAGCCGCGGCACGTGCAACGGGGAATATCGACCAATGCCGCGGCGACTTTCTGGGATTCCCGCACCTGCTCCAGGATGAGCGCTCGGGCGGAAGCGGTGTTGCCGAAGAATGCGGTGATCTGCAGGGGAATGTCCTCCTTTGGAAAGCGGCGGGCGGCTTCCACCAAATCCTGTGCGACCGCCTCATCTTCCGGGGACCATTTCGCCAGCAGGGTGGCGGCCATCCCGGCGAGCTCCGAATGCTGAAGGCAAGCGAAGGCAAACCCGGGATCTCGCCACGTTCCAGGCATATGGTAGTTCTTGGCGAGTCCCGACATCGCCTCCTTCCTGATCGAGGCATCGGGGTCATGGAGAGTGAAGTGCACCAGCTCGGGGATCCAGCGCGCGGCGTTCTGGCGGAGCGACGAGACATGGCTCCGGCGACCTTCGACGGGCATCGCTTCGACCTCCGCGCGGAGACTGCCCGGAACCTTGTTCGGGAACGCATCCATCAAGATCCGGGTCGAGGCAGTGGCGAGCAGCGGGTGCGAAGGAGACATGGCGAATTCCTGCAACGCCTGCACCACGCGTTCACCCGAACCGAAAAAATGAACGAGAATCTTCGGGCCGTAACAGGCGATGCCCCCGGATTTTCGGCCGGAGCTATTTCGCAGGGTATCCACTGCCCACGAGAAGTCGTCGTCCCCTCGCTTTCCCAGCCGGAGGACTTCGGCAAAAGCGGTTTCGGCCCCGTAGCTCACCATCGCGGATTCCGTTTCGGTGAACTCCTTGAAAAAGGAGACCGTTTCCGGCCGGTCGCCATAGATCATTCCGAGAAGCAGTAGCGCGGGGTCCAAGTCGAACTTGTCGGCGGCGGCACGTATCCCGTCGCGCAAGGCCTCCGAAACATCGACGGAGCCGGCGAGCTGGAGAATCAACTCGCGGGGATACTTCAACAACTCGCCGGAGCGAATGCCTTCCATGATCTGAACGGTGAAGGACTCATAGGGGAACCACATCGGGAAAGTGTTCGACCGTTCCCCCAGATGAATGCCCAGCAGTTCCCAGCGGGGCCCGATTTCACGGGCAATGGCTTCGCGTTCGGATCGAACGGCGAGGATCGCTTCGCAATCACCCGGGTAACTGGCGGAAGGATCGCCGAGTGATTTCAGGAATCGCTCCCTCACATGAGAACGCAGGACGCCCTGGAGGCACATCACCCGGATCACATCCCAGTGTCCGGGCGTTCGTGTCGCCTCGCGCAGGATCTCCAGTGCCTCCGGGTCTTCCGGATAGCGCCGGGCGATCCATTGCAGCGCCCGGCCATCGCCTGCGCGGGCTTTTTCAAGCAGGCGATCCCGCACGCGCGGATCCTGGTGGAGACGATGGCCGGCGGCATTCGTGGCACTCGATGCCTCGCTTGAAAGGCTGCTGTCGAAGGCGTCCAGGATGGCGCGAATGCATTCTTCGTCGCCGATCCTCGCGATCACATCGGAGAGGTAGGCATCTCCATCGTGCTGCTTTCGGAAGGCCAGTGCGGTTTCGCGCACCCATGCCTGTTCCCGGTTCGCATCAAGAAAATGGGAAAGGATGCGCGCCATCTCGAACCCCTCGGAGCCGTCGCAGGCCCATGATTTGATCCGGGCTATCACGTCAGGATCATCCCCCGCTTGCGCCAGCAGGACGGGCACAACCTTGTTCCGGTGGTAAGGATTGCTCTCAGCGATCGACAGTAACAGCCGGCTTGCGGTGGCTGGAGGAATGGCCGCCCCGAATTCCTCCAACTTGGTGAGGACGATGGCTGCGTCCGGGCGATTCAGTGCCACCGAGCGATCGACGAGGTCCACGAATTCCGCGGGATCGGTGCAGCAGGTCAGCAGGATTTCAGAAGCGAGCGGGTTGGCGCCTTCCACCAGCGACCTGCGGGCGGCTGAGAGTACGGCCGGGGTGTTCCGGTCGAGCGCTTCATCCTTGATTTCCCGGGTGAGGTAGATCCTGGACTTCCGGTCGAAAAGGAAATCGAACTCACCCCGGTCACAGAGCTCCTTGGCGGCGATGAACTGCTTCCCGACATGCAGGCTGGAGTCCGCGATCCAGGCCGCGAGAGTGGAGGAATCCGCAGCTTTCGCTTGTCCGGCCAGGTCGGTGTCATCAACCGGGCTCTCGAAGCGGCCCCTGAGATGGGACGCGAAGTCCTTGCCCAGGTAAATGCCGCTGGTGAGATCGCGGAACCCATAGGCTGCTTGTGCCATGAAAGGGTCGAGCCATGGATGGTCCGGCTCATGTTTCTCGATGAACTTGTAGGCGTCCTCACTTAGCATCCCATCCTCTCCGAGCCCGGGACGGAACGCGCGGTTTTTCCAGCGCACGAACCGGGGATCCTCCGGCCGATGTCTTCGCAGGAACTCGATCACATCACCCGAGGGGAATTCATCGGCGTGGAGCAGATGGAACAGCCAATCGACGGCCTCCTCGTCTGCAGAGAGGGAATCGGGGATGATACGCCGGCCCTCCTGCCTGAAGATGAGGTCTAACAAGAGTTCCCTGGCGGAGATTTCCATGAGCGAGGAGTAAGGGCTGCACTGGAATGACGCAATGAGATCCCCGTTGCGGCGGACCCTTTCGACTGGCCTCCTGAAACACGGTGAATGACACTGGGGCGATTCATGAAAGCACTGCCACTTCTTCTCCTGATGCTCGCAAGCGTCGCCCAAGGCGATGCGCTCCGGATTTCCGAGGTCCGGGAGGTAGCGGGGGAGGATACCGAGCGGATGACCTTGAGCTACCGGATCGACGGCGAAAACAAGGAGGAGCAGCTTTTCATCCTCAAGGAGGTGATGATCGGCGATGGGGACGTCGCCCAAGCCTCGGTAGGGCCGGGTGGAACGATCACCGTCAAACTGAAGCCGGAGGGAGCAAGGGTGATGGCCGAGGCCACGGGGAACATGATTCCCGGCCGGAGCCGGCTGGCGCTTATCGTGGATGGCAAATTGGTCAGCGCGCCCGGAATCCGGGAACCGCTGGGAGGCGAATTCGAGATTTCAGGAGTGGATGATCTGGATGGCCGGGGATTGGAGAATCTGGCCCGGCGGATGTCCGGGCGCCCGGTACTGGATCCCAAGGAAGAGGTTCCCCAAGCCCCGCCCCCACCTCGTCGTCCCGAGACGGTGCCTTTCACCGAGGAGGAGTATCAGCAAAACAAGGCCGCCCGGGAGAAGGCGGGCATTTACCACCTCGAAAGCATCCCTTCTCAAGAGGAGCTCGATGCCAAGTTGCAGAAGGGGATGGATCGGGAGGCTGTGATCGCGGCGCTCGGCAAGCCTTGCTACACGTCGGGCAAACCGGAGGATGGGAAGATCGAGATGATCTACGAGATCGCACCGGAAAAGAGAGACGAGGTTCCCGATGGTGGGGCCGTGAGGGACGGGTTTTCAGTCCGGTTTTCGGAAAGCAAGGTGGTCGGATGGGACTTTTCTTCCAGCAATATCCCGAGGGACCGGAAGGTGGTCGGCCGGGTGCCCGGACTCCTTGTTGCGAGCTATCCCAAAGTGGATTTCAGTTCCGACGACATTGATGTGATCGCGCTGTTGGAAGGCGTGAAGATTCCCGACATCCGGCAGAAGGTGAATGCCACCGATCTCGCCCAACTGCTTTCCCTGGCCATGATGACGTCCCACTGGGAAAACGCGGTGGGGAAGGAGCAGAAACTAAGCACCCGATGTGACTTCATGAAGATCCTGGCTCTCCATTTCCCGGAGGTGCAGGCACTTGCCGACCGGGCTGTTGATGGCAAGCTGCCGGCCAAATCGCTGGGGGCGGCATTGTCGCCCTACTTCGAAGAGGGAAAGCCGTTGCCGGGCGCGCAAGTCGCTCCTTCCGAGAAGGGGCGATGAGCGGGGAGTCCATCCAGGCAAGGCCGGGCTGGGTGCTGCTTGGCGGTTGCATCCTCGCGTTTCTCGCCGCGGCGGTGAATGCGGACTTCATGCTGAGGGTGGGTGTTTCCGTCAGCCACCTGACCGGGGATCTGTCGCGGATCACGGTGGAGGCCTTGAAAGCCGGCGGCCGTTGGTCGCATGAGGCGGCCATCCTGTGTCTGTCCCTCGGTGGATTCGTCGGCGGGGCGGCGACGGCCGGCTTTTTCATCCACCATCCAAATCTCCAACTCAGCCGGCCTTACGGGCGCTCCGTCATGTTCGTGGGGGTGCTGCTGATGGCTTGCCACCCGCTGCTGAAGGTCTCCGTGCTGTGGCCGTGCTTTCTCGCCGCGTGGGCCTGCGGGATGCAGAACGCGCTTGCTACCCGCTACCGAGGAATAGTGCTGAGGACCACTCACATCACCGGACTGCTCACCGACTTCGGCCAGCTGATCGGCATGCGCCTGCGCGGGCATCCGATCGAGAGCTGGAAGATCACCACGCCGCTTCTGCTTTCGTCCGCGTTTGCCCTCGGTGCGGCTGCCGGGGCGGCCCTTCACTTGTCCACCTCGATTCCGGTGACCTTTGCCTGCGGTAGCACCTACCTGATCGGAGGCCTGCTCTGGTCCTTCCTCAAGCGGCGGCTGGTCCCGGATAATTCAAATATAGAACGTGTTTGAATTCGGTGTGAGATGGGTCAGGCTGGTGGCGTAACCCAAGCCCTGTCCATGAGAAATGCCGTCTTCTTCGCCGCTGTCGCGCCCTTGGCCGTGCTCGGCCTCGCCGCCTTGGCCGACTCCGAGACCCAGCCCGCGCCGAACCGCGCGCCGCTGGATCCTGGCAGCTTTACCGCGTTGCCGCTGGGCAGCGTGAAGCCGCACGGCTGGCTGAAGCACCAGCTCGAACTCCAGCGCGATGGACTGACTGGCCATGCTCCAGAGCTGCTGGAGGCGGTCAGCCCTAACAGCGCGTGGCGAGGCGGGACCGGGGAGAACTGGGAGAAGGGCCCTTATTATCTCAAGGGCCTCATTCCGCTCGCGTGGGGATTGGATGACAAGAAGCTGAAGGCCGAGGCGACGAAGTGGTGCGATGCCATCCTCAAGAGCCAGCGCGAGGACGGCTTCTACGGTCCGCCTAACAACGACGACTGGTGGCCGCGTATGGTGGTGAATCACTTGCTCCGCGATTTCCACGAAGCCACCGGCGACGAGCGCGTGATTCCCTTCCTCACGAAGTACTACGAGTTCATGAATTCGGGCCTCGATGCCCGGCCGCTGCGCGACTGGGGCAAGTCCCGCGCAGGGGATGACATCGAGACGGTCTTCTGGCTCTACAACCGCACTGGCGATGAGTTCTTGCTCGGCCTCTCCGACAAGCTCGCCAAGCAGGCCTACCAATGGACCGACATCCTCACGAACAACAAGTTCGTCGAGGTCGATCGCAGCTTCCAACCGCGGCATAACGTCAATGTCCCGCAGGCGGTCAAGATGCCGGCTGTGTATTCGTTGCGCTCGGGCAAGGCTGAGGATCGCTATGCTTATCGTCTCGGTGTGGCGAATCTCGACCGCGATCACGGCACTGCAGTGGGGATCAATGCGGGCTCCGAGTTCCTCGCCGGCAACTCGACCACCCAGGGCATCGAGCTCTGCTCCATCGTCGAGCGCATGCTCAGCGATGCGAGCGTCGCGCGCGTGACCGGCGAGGTGGCGGCGGCCGACAGCCTTGAGCGGATGGCCTTCAATGCCCTGCCGGGCTCGGTGACGGAAAACATTCACCAGCACGTTTACTACTGCATCCCGAACCAGGTCATCGCGAAGCGGGGCGGCAAGGGCTTCGACCAGGACTATGCCAATGGCAGCACGCCCTCGCCGATCTCCGGGTTCCAGTGCTGCTGCTACAACTTCCACATGGGCTGGCCGAAGTTCGTGCAGAACTCATGGGCCGCCACGCCCGACAAGGGACTCGCGGTGATTGCCCATGCGCCGACCGAAGTGAGCGCTGCCGTCGGCGATGGCACGAAGGTGAAGCTGAGTTCGGCGACCACCTATCCGTTCGGCGAGACCGTGCGCATTCGCGTTGCCACGCCGAAAGACGTGGCGTTCCCGCTGTCACTGCGTGTTCCCGGCTGGTGCGATGACGCGACGCTCGAAGTGAACGGCAAGACCGAGCCCGCACCGAAAGCTGGCACCTTCGCGAAGATCCAGCGCACGTGGAAGCAAGGCGACGAAGTCGTGCTGAAGCTTCCCATGAAGGTGAAGCTGCAACGCGGCCTGAACGACAGCGTTACCGTGCATCGCGGACCGCTGGTCTATTCGCTCGCGATCAAGGAGCGCATCGAGGCTTTTGAGAAAGGCAAGGTCGCGGGCTTCGATTCGCTGGAGTTCTTTCCCGAGTCCCCATGGAACTACGGGCTCGTGATCGATGAGAAGGATTCGGCCTCTTCCTTCGAGGTGAATACGAGAGAGTTGCCTGATCAGCCGTTCTCGCGCACCAAGTCACCGATCACCATCACCGCCCGCGCGAAGAAGGTGCCGTCGTGGAAGATGGCGCACAGCGGCCTGGTGGCGCTCGATCCGCCGGTCAGCCCGGTGGCCTCGGATGAGCCGGAGGAAAAGATCGAGCTCGTTCCTTTCGGCGCGGGCATGCTGCGCGTGACCAGCTTCCCGGTGATCGGCAAGCCGGCGGCTCCGCTCGAGTCCTATGCCGACGCTTTCGCAAAGGGGACGTTTGATCGCTGGATCACTTACGGAGGTAGCTGGTTCATTCGCGGTGGTGCGCTTCACACTGCCGCGGAAGCCCACTCGGGAACCGGTGGCGTGGTGGGTGCGAAGGCGGTGATGCCCTACACGGATTTCGCGGATTTCGTCTATGATGCCAAGGTCACCGTGAGCGAAGCGGGCGACGCGGGTTTGCTCTTTCGCACCAGCGAAGCATTTCCCGGCATGGACAGTTACCGGGGCTACTACGCAGGCATCAGCGCGGAGAAGAACGAGCTCGTCCTCGGCAAGGCTGACCACCGCTGGATCCCGCTCAAGTCCGTGCCGCTCATTGTGAAGGCGGGTGAAGCGATGCCACTGCGCATCGAGGCCGAAGGCCCGCTCATCCGCGTCTATGCCGGTGATCTCGATGAGCCGAAGATCGAGGTCACCGACGAGAGTTTCCGCTCCGGCATGATCGGCGTGCGGCGCTACTGCACGAAGGGTGACAAGCACGCGGCCTCCTTCTCCGATATCAAGGCCAGCGGGCTCTAGCGAAACGTCGCCTGCGCTGCTTTCAGAACGACAGCTTCCGCGGCTTCGACGCCGGGCGGTTCAGCTTGTCGCAGGCGATCTTGCAGAGTTCAAAGACCATCGGCTCGCAGATCTCGTAAATCACGCTGGTGCCCTGTTTGGTGCGGGTCACCAGGCCGGAGTCGTAGAGCATCTTGAGCTGCTTCGAGACGTTCGCCTGAGTCGTCGGCAGGGCGTCCACCAGCTCGCCGACCGACTTCGGCCTGTCCTTTAGTTCCTGCAACAAGGCCAGCCGCGTGGCTTCGGCGAAGACGCGGAACAGGTTCGCAACGCGTTCGAGGTCGTTGAAATCGAGCTTCATGGGCGACGATGGAAGCATGCCCGGAAATTTCGCTTGCGCAAGTATAACCATATGGGAATATAAGCATATAAAGCGGTGAGAATCCCGCCACTTCTTGTCCCATGAATACTACCCTCGATCCCAAGACCGTCCACGAAGCCCATGCTGCCGGGAGGGTCCATCTCATCGATGTGCGAACGCCGGCCGAGCATGGAGAAGTCCACATCGAAGGCTCCACCTTGATGCCGCTCGACCGGCTCGATCCTGGACAGGTGAGCGGCCCGGCGGTGCTGGTATGTCGAAGCGGCAAGCGCGCCGGGCAGGCCCTCCAGAAACTCGCAGCAGCCGGTTGCAAGGATCTCGCGGTCCTTGAAGGCGGGGTGACCGCATGGGAGCAGGCGGGCCTGCCGGTGAAGCGCGGCAGGGCGGTGATTTCCCTGGAACGCCAGGTGCGCATCGCCGCCGGCTTGATCGTCCTGACCGGGGTCATGCTCGGCACCTGGGTCCACCCGGCATTCTACGGTCTCAGCGCCTTTGTGGGTGCCGGGCTGATCTTCGCCGGACTCACCGATTGGTGCGGGATGGCTATGCTTCTGGCGAAAATGCCTTGGAACCAGCGCAGCGGAGATTCCTGTTTGGCCTAAATCATCTCCAACGATTCAAAACCATGTATCTCCGTCAAATCACCGACACTTCGCTCGCGCAGAATGCCTACCTCATTGGGTGCCAGCGCAGTGGCGAGGCCATCATCGTGGACCCCGAGCGCGATCTCGACCGCTACTTCGAGGTCGCCGCCGAAAACGGGCTCACGATCACGGCGGTCGCCGAGACCCATATCCACGCCGATTTCCTGAGCGGCGCTCGCGAGCTTGTAGAGCGCCACGGCGTCACCCCGTATCTTTCCGAGGAAGGCGGTCCCGACTGGCAATTCGAGTGGGCGAAGGGCAGTCCCAAGGCCCGCTTCCTGCGCGACGGCGACACCTTCAACATCGGCAACATTTCCTTCCGGGCGGTCCACAGTCCCGGCCATACGCCCGAGCACCTCAGCTTCCTGGTCACCGATCAAGGCGGCGGCGCTGACGAGCCGGTCGCGCTGCTGAGCGGCGATTTCATCTTCGTCGGCGACGTCGGACGGCCCGACCTGTTAGAAAGCGCCGCTGGGCAGGTGGGCGTCATGGAGCCGTCCGCGCGGAGCTTGTACGAGAGCCTCCGCAGTACCGAAGCGCTGCCCGATTACCTGCAGGTCCTGCCGGCGCACGGTGCAGGCAGTGCCTGCGGTAAGTCCCTTGGCGCGGTGCCGTTCAGCGTGATGGGCTACGAGCGCCGTTTCAACGGGGCCTTGCACAAGGCGCTGCACGGGTCCGCGGACGAATTCGTGAAGGAGATCCTTTCCGGACAGCCGGAGCCACCGCCCTACTTCGCACGCATGAAACGCGACAACCGGCTCGGCCCCGCGCTGCTGCCAGATGGCAAGTTGCCTGAACCCCGCCGGATCGGCGCGACCGAACTCGACCAATGGATCGAAGCCCCGGGACGCACCATTCTCGATCTGCGTGCGGACCGGAAGGACTTCATGAACCGCCACCTCCGCGGGTCGATCTACGCCCCGATCGCCGGTGGCAAGCTTCCAGTCTCGGCAGGGTCCTATGTCGAGGAGCGCAGCAAGCTCCTGTTGGTCCTGGAAAACGAGGCCCTGCTCGACGAGGCGGTGCGCCAACTGGTGCGCATCGGCTTGGACGATGTGGCTGCCTGGATCCCGGCGGACGAGGCGAGGAGGGCGCACGGCTTCACCAGCATCATTCCGCGGGTGCAGGCTTCAGGGCTTGCTGCTGCGTTGGCCGAGGACGCGGGCGCCCTGCTGCTGGACGTTCGTGGTGCCGATGAATTCGCCGCGGGTCATGTCCAGGGAGCCGTCAACATCGCCTACACCCGTCTCGCCGCGAATCTGGAAAACTTGCCCGACCGTCGGCCGGTCTACGTGCACTGCGGCAGCGGCCTGCGGGCCTCGCTGGCCGTCTCGTTCCTCTCCAGCAAGGGCATCGATGTCGTCCATGTGGACGGGAACTACGGCGACATCCGTGGCACCTGCCAACTCCCCGGGTCATGAATCCCCTGGCGTGGCTCGGCGCGGCGTTGATCGGATTGTCGCTTGGCCTGACCGGCGCGGGCGGCAGCGTGATCACGCTGCCGGTGCTGGTCTATCTGGCCGGGGTGCCACCGCGGGAAGCGGTGGGCTTGAGCTTGCTCGTCGTCGGAGCTGCGGCGGCGGCAGGGGCCGTCCAGTGCTGGCGGGCAGGAGACCTGCATGCGAGGGCAGCGTCGATGTTCGCGCTGTCGGGCATGGCCGGGGCGTGGTTCGGCGCGAAGTTCACCCGTTTGGTCGCGCCAGAGTTCCTGATGGTCGTCTTCGCCGTGCTGATGCTCGCGGTGGCGGCGCGAATGCTTTTCTCGCGCGACGAGGATGCGACCCTGCCGCCGGAGTGCCGGCCGTGGCGCTGTCTCGGTATTGGCGGAGGCACCGGCATCATGACCGGCTTCCTGGGCGTGGGGGGCGGTTTTTTGCTGGTGCCCGCCTTGATCAAGTTCGCCCGCTTGCCCTTGCGGATGGCGACCGGCACTTCGCTGGCGGTGATCGCCTTCAACTCGGCCGCCGGCTTCGCCGCGCATCTCGACGGGCCGGTGGACTGGAAGCTCGCCGGGCTTTTCTCCGGTCTCGCTGTAGCCGGGTCGGTGGCGGGGAATGCAGCTTCGGGGATGTTGCCGGTAAAGCGGCTGCGGCAAGGATTTGCCGTGACGGTATTGCTCGCCGGAGCGGTGGTGCTGTGGCGCAACCTCGCGTGAACGGGAGATTCCCCCGCCCTCGGGATGATCTGCCAAACTTCGCTGATCTGGTTGCGCTCGGGAAACTTCGAACCGAAGCGGTTGGTCTGGCCAGTCGTATGCCGATGCGTTTGCGAAGGGCACCTTTGATCGCTGGATTCCTTACGGTGGCAGTTGGTATGTCCGCGATGGCGCGCTCCATACCGCCGAGGAAGCTCACTCGGGCACCGGTGGCGTGGTGGGGGCGAAGGCGGTGATGACGGCGAGAGGTCTCCCAAGTAGGAAAGCAATGCTCTTCCGGAGGGGAAGAGTTTTGGAATCTTCGTTGGCGCGTCGAATCGTGTCGGGCGATTCTTCCGGCGAATCAGGCATCAGATGCGCCTATGTGATGCGGCGAGCTTTTCCCATATTCCGTGATGCACTCCACAGAACCATTGCCTTTATGAACACTCGCAGAGATTTCCTGACCACCTTCGCAACCGCTGGCGGAGCACTTGTTGCGGCCTCGGCACAGAAACTGGCTGCGCAGGATACAGCGCCTGCGGCTCCGGCCACGACGGGCGTGGCGCTCCCGCAGTCCGACAAGACACCCAAGGGCCGCTACCGGCCGCCCTTCCGGATCGGCCTCGGCAGCGCTCCGATCGGTGGCTCTTCGGGGCTTCCCATCACGAATGCCCAGTCCTTCGCCATCACCGAGAATGCCTGGGCCGCCGGCATCCGCTACTATGACACCTCGCCCTTCTACGGCTACGGTCTCGCCGAGCACCGCTTCAATTACTTGCTCGCCGAAAAGCCGCGCGAGGAATTCGTCCTTTCCACCAAGGTCGGCCGCGTCTTCGAGCCCGCGGCCAACGCACCGAAGTCCGCGCTCGGCGGATGGGCCAATCCGCTGCCCTTCAAATACACCTACGACTATACCGCCGCGGGCGTCCGCCGCTCGGTGGAAGACAGCTTGCAACGCCTCGGTCTGGCCTCCATCGACATCGTCTTCATCCACGATCTCGCTCCGGACAATGGCGACCTCAAGGACACCTACTCGACCTACTTCGACCAAGCCGTCAAAGGGGCGATGCCCGAGCTCATCAAGATGAAGGAAGAGGGCATCATCAAGGCCTGGGGCCTCGGCGTGAATCACCTCGATCCCATCCTCCGCGCCTTCAAGGAAAGCGATCCGGACATCTTCATCTGCGCCTGCAACTACACCCTCATCGATCACGCGGCTACGATCGAAAAGGTCTTCCCTCTCTGCGAGGAGCGAGGTGCCACGCTCGTCATCGGGTCCCCGCTCAACAATGGCTTCCTCACCGGTCGCGACCGCTTCAACTACGGCGGCAAGCCGACTGCCGCGCAGCTTGAGAAGCGCTCCAAACTTGAGGCCGTGGCCAAGCGCCACAGCGTCGACTTGCGGACCGCTGCCCTTCAATTTACGGCTGCTCCGGGCGTGGTGTCAGCCACCATTCCGGGGGCACGCAGCGTCCCGCAACCCCAGGAAAACGTGACCTCGATGAGCGTGAAGATCCCTGCGGATTTCTGGGCGGAACTCAAGGACGGGAAACTCCTCGACGCTGCGGCTCCCGTGCCTGCGTGATCTAGCCCGTGGTTGGGCGTGGAGCACTTGACCGGACTGGTCACTGGCCCGGAAGCGGGGGCAGTGGACGGAGCGGCGGTGCGCCGCTGTTGCCATTGTCGCCGTCGCTCTTCGGCACGATCTGCCAGACCTCGCTGATCTGGTTGCGCTCGGGGAACTTCGAGCCGAAGCGGTCGGTCTGCCCGAGATAGACGGCCTGCACGCGTTGGCCGGGCTTTTTCACTTGGTCCAAAACACGGGCGACGGCGGTGGCGCGATCCGAGGAGAGGGAGCGATTGCTGTCCACATTGCCCGTCTCCGAAGCGTAGCCGACGACGAGCAGCAGGGCGTTGTCCGGGGCTTGGGAGGGAAAGCCGGCAATTCGCTGGCCGACTTCCGGCGGCACGTCGGAGGCCCCGGTGGGGAAGTCGATTTTATCGAGCACGTTCGCGCCCAATTGGGCACCGAATTGGCTGTAGGCGGTGGCGATTTCGGAGTCCGGCTTGTTTTCAAGTTCGCGGAGCCTGCGGAAGAGTTGAACTGCATCCTTGAGTAGCTCACCTTCCGAACCCGCGAAAAGCGAGGCCTGGGAAAGACGTGACTCCAGCTCGGCGACGCGGGCGCGGAGTTCGTCGCGCTCGGCGGTGATTTGCGCAAGCGCTCCGGAGCCTTGGCTCAGACGGCGGATTTCATCGCCGAGGGAAATGATGCGCTTGTTGGCGGCTTCGAGCTGCAAGCGCAGGCCGTTGGCATCGGAGCCATCGATGAGGGCCTTGTTGAGTTCCGCCTGAAGCCGGTTCGCCTGTTCGCGGAGCACGCCTTGGAGCTTCACCGCGTCGGTCCATTCCTTGGTCCGCACGTCGAGTTCGGCGTCCTTTTGCGCGATCAGATCCTTCACGCCCTTGGCCATGTCCACGAGGGTCGCGGCGTCCTCACTGATGCGAACGGCCACGGCTTCCGCCGACTCGGTCGTCTGGCCGTAGAGCGGGGAGAGGCCGAGCTTGGCGCGCTCCTGGTTCAGGCTGGTTTGCAGCAACTGGACCTTGGCCTTGGCCTCGCGCATCGCGGGATCGTTCTCATCCGTTGCCCCCGCGGCCGCTTCGGCCGCCGGTCGCGACTTGATTGCCATGGCGATGAGCACGCCGACCAGCGCGATGGCGATGAAGCCGAGTGCCATGACCGAGGTGGGCAGCGTGACCGACGATTTCCCGGTGTCGGGCGACGTTTCCACGTCGTGCTGCTCGGGCTCAGGGGTGGCGGGGTGCTCGTTCATGGCCGCAGATTGGCAATCGGCGGCGGATTGTCGAATGCGGAAATCAAGCAGCCGGGAGGCGGATCAACAGCCCCCGGACGATGATTCCAATGGCGGCCATGGCATTGATGCCGCAGACCCACAGCTTGATCTCCTGCAGCGGGTCGGCGGCGAAGCAAATGGTCACTCCGGGATGGGCCCGCCGGACGGTAGCCATCCGATCTTCGCTGTCGTCCGAGACGACCCAGTAGCCGAAGGCGGAGCAGACTAACAGGGCTGCACCAAAACCGATCCAGGCCCGCCGGTGGTTCGCGGCCCTGGTGCGGTTGAGGTGCCCCGGGGTTGTCATAAACTTGGCACGAGCCCCAGCAGCTCGGCCGGGGTCGAAATGATGTGTTCGGGAGCCTCCGCCCGGAGCGACTCGGCGGAGTTGAAGCCCCAGGTCACCGCGGCCATCGCGATGCCGGCTTTCTTGGACGCCTTGATGTCGCGGATCTCGTCGCCCACGTAGAGCATCTCCTCGGCGTGGAGCGAGAAGGTCTTGCGGATCGCCCGCAGGTGGCCGGATTTCCCGGTCAGCCGCGAGGTCGAGGAGATGAAATCGAAGTGTTCGCGGAGACCGTGGGCCTTCAGGAAGAGATCGACGTTTTCCTCGGCGTTCGACGTGAGCACGCCGAAGGACTTCGCCCGCGAGCGCAGCTCGGGGATGATGGCACCGATGCCGGGGATCAGCGGCAGGCGGGCGATATTGGAGCGCATCATCGAGGTGCCGCGCGACAGCAGCGTGGGCACGCGGCGTTTCGGGATGCCGAGGTGATCGAGCAGTGCGAGCAGCGAGAAACTGCGCAGCTCTGGCAGCTCTTCCTCCGAGATCTGGCGCAGCGAGTAATCGGGGGCCATCAAGTTATAGATCCGGCGGGTTTCCTCCAGCGTGTCGGCCAAGGTGCCGTCGAAGTCGAAGATGATCGTGCGGTAGGCCATGCGAAGGTTCTGGCTAACTTGAGCCGGATTTCCCGATGCCTCAAGCATCTTGGCTCAACTCGCGTTTCCCGCGGCGACCAAGGGCAGATTCGGGTCGATGTCGGCGTCGAGCGGCGAGGCGTGGCCCTCGAAGGCCCGCAGCAGGGCGGCGAAGGCGATCATGGCGGCATTGTCCGTGCACAGCCCGGGCGTGGCGGTGGCGAGGGCGATGCCTTCCTTCCGGCAGGCGACCTCGAAGGCGGCGCGCAGGGTCTTGTTCAGGCTGACCCCGCCGGACAGGGCGATGAGGTCGCGGCCGGCGTGCTTTGCGGCGCGCAGGGTCTTGGTGACGAGCACTTCGATCACCGCTTCCTGGAAGGATGCGCATAGGTCGGCGAGGTCCTCCGGGCGCGCGCTGCCGGTGTCGGGATTTCGCTCGGAGAGGGTGTAGAGGACCGCCGTTTTCAGACCGGAGAAGGAGAAATCAAAGCCCGGCTCCTTCATCATCGAGCGCGGGAAGGCGAAGGCCTGCTTGTTGCCGCCGGCCGCGGTCCTTTCGATTTCCGGCCCGCCGGGATAAGGAAGGCCGAGCATCTTGGCGACCTTGTCGAAGGCCTCGCCTGCGGCGTCGTCGCGCGTGCCGCCGAGCTTCGAGTAGCGGCCGGGTCCGGCCACGTCTAACAGCAGGGTGTGGCCGCCCGAAACGATCAAGGCCAAGTGCGGGAGAACGATGCCGGTCTCAACAAACGGCGAGAGCAGGTGGCCTTCGAGGTGATTGATCGCGAGGAAGGGCTTTCCTGCCGCGGCGGCCATGGCTTTCGCCGCAGTGGCGCCGATCAAGAGCGACGAGGCGAGGCCCGGTCCCGAGGTGGCGGCGAAGGCGTCGATGTCACGGATCGAAACGCCGGCGTGTTGCAGGGCCTGCTCGACCAGCGGGCGCAGGTGCAGCGAGTGATTGCGCGAGGCGACTTCCGGGACCACGCCGCCGTACTGGCGGTGCAGCTCGATCTGCGAGGCGATCTCCGACGCGAGGATTTCTGCCGGCTTGCCGGGCTCGCCGGACAAGATGGCGACCGCGGTTTCGTCGCAGGAGGATTCGAGGGCTAACAGAAGCATGGCAGGTCCTCACTTCGTGTCTTGGACCGCTCGCAAGCCGGGGTCCGTCCACCCTTCGAGCTTCTTTGCTTCCTCCCCCGTCAGCGCGGCACGGCGGTAGGAGAGGACGAGCTTTTCCCGGTCGGCATCGGTGAAGTTCACCTTCAAGTCTGGAGTGATGCCGACGCGGTGCGGGGTTTTTCCCGACGGCGTGTGATAGGTGGCGATGGTCAGGCGCAGCGCGGTGCCGCCGCCCATGGGGATGATGTTCTGAACGGAGCCCTTGCCGTAGCTCGTCTCGCCGACGATCACGGCGCGCTTGAGGTCCTGGAGGGCACCGGCGGTCAGCTCCGAGGCGGAGGCCGACATGTGATCGATGAGCACGTTGATGGGATACTCGCGCTTCCGTCGCTGGCGCTCGGGCGTCTTGAGCGGCTCACCCTGCACTTCGCCGCCGCGGCCTTGGGTCGTGACGACTGCGGTGTTCGGCGGAAGGAAGAGGCCGAGAATCTGCACCGTCTGTTGAAGGTCGCCGCCGGGATTGCCGCGCAGGTCGAGGATCAGGCGCTTCATGCCCTTGTCCTCCAACTCATCGAGCGCGGCCTCCATTTCCCGTGCACAGCTTCCCATGAATGAGGCGAGGCGGATGTAGCCGGTGCCGGCGTCGTCTAACAACCGGGCCTCGGTCACTGCCTTTTCCTCGACGGCGATGTGGACCAGTTCGACCTCCAGCGGCTTCGGCTCGGCGGGCGATTTCACCTTCAGCTTGGTCTTCTCGCCCGGGGCCTTGCGCAGCGAGGTGAGCAGCACGGCGAGCGGAGGAGGGGGATTCCCGTTCACTTCGAGGATCGAGGAGCCCGGCAGCAAGCCGGCGCGTGATGCCGGGGTGGCGGGTGCGATATTGGAGACGAATGGGCCATCGTCACGCACGCCGAGGGTCAGGCCGAGCGACGGCAGGAACGGGTCGAGCGTGGGGTCGGCTTCAAGGGCTCGCGCCATCTCCGGATGAATGAAGCTCGAGAAGGGATCGAGGCTGGAAAGCATCCCTTCCAGCGCGTGGTTCACCAGCCGATCATACTCCACCTTGTCGGCGTCGGGATGGCGTCGGCGGACCTGTTCGAGCACCTTCACGAAGCGCTCGATCGCCGGGTAGGCGGCTTCCTCCGGATCGGGAGGCTTCACCTGCTCCGCTGCAGAAAGGACGGGGATCAGCAGCAAGGGCAGCCAGCGCATGGAAAGAGGATGCGAAAGGTGTCCGCGCCGTGGGAAGAGGAATCCGTGGCCGGAGTGGGGGTCTCGGGTGCGTTGTCACCTTGCCGAATCGTCTTTTCCGGAGCGCAATTTTCCCTGGGCCCTTGAAAGGAAGCGAGGAGGGTGTCCTTAGTCCGACGGTCGTTTTTCCGCGGCAACTCTGATCCGAGATGTTTTCCCGACGAGAATTCCTACGTCGTGCCGGCCTGCTTTCCGGCGGGCTGGGTGCTGCGTCCGTGGTGCCGCCGTCGATCCTCAAGGCCATGGCCATCGAGCCGGCGGCAGGCAGCACCTTCCTGGATGCGGAGCACGTGGTCATCTTGATGCAGGAGAACCGCTCGTTTGATCATGCGCTCGGCGCGCTGCGCGGGGTGCGGGGCTTCGATGACCCGCGGGCGATCACGATCCCAGGGGGCAAGCCGGTCTGGCTGCAGACGGATGTGAACGGCGACACCTATGCGCCCTTCGGATTGAAAATCCACGAATCGAACTCCACCTGGATGAGCTGCCTGCCCCATGACCGGCGCTCGGAGGTCGCCGCTGGCAATCACGGCAAGCACGACCGTTGGCTGCCGGTTATGCAATCCGGGATCGAGGAGTACGAGCACATGCCGCTCACGCTTGGGTACTACGACCGCGGGGACATTCCCTTTTACTATGCCTTCGCGGACGCATTCACGGTGTGCGACCAGCATTTCTGCTCGGTGCAGACCTCCACGACGCCGAACCGGCTGTATCTGTGGACGGGGACCAGTCGCGATCCCCGCGATCCGGCGGCAGAGGCCCTGCTGAGCAATGGGCAGGCCGATCACGATACGCATCCGGATTGGCCGACTTTCCCGGAGCGGCTGGAGGAGCACGGGATCGCGTGGAAGATCTATCAGAATGAGGTCGATTTTCCGACCGGGCTGTCGCCGGTCGCTGCGTCATGGCTGGGGAACTTCGGGGACAATCCCATGGAGTATTTCGCCCAGTATCATGTGGAGTTTTCGCCCGCGCGGGTGGCCGGCCTCAAGTCCCGGCTGGAGTTTATGCAAGGGCAGCTTGAGGCACCCGTGGAGGGGCCGCTTGCTCCGGAAGAGTCGGTAACCCGGCGAGAGGAAATCGAGCGCAAGATCGCCGCGGTTTCTGCGGAGCTGGAGCGCTGCTCCCCGGAGAATTTCGCCAAGCTCCCACGGCGGGAGCAGAGCCTCCACCGCAAGGCTTTCACCACGAACACCGGCGATCCGGCCTATCGCGAGCTGGCGACGCTGAGCTATCTGGAAGGAGAGCTGCAGCGTGAGGTGCAGATCCCCGCCCGCGACGTGCTCCATCAGTTCCGCAGGGATGTGGATGAAGGAACGCTGCCATGCGTGTCGTGGCTCGTGGCCCCGGAGAATTTCTCCGATCACCCGTCCGCGCCGTGGTATGGGGCGTGGTACGTTTCCGAGGTGCTGGAAATCCTCACGAAGAATCCGGAGGTGTGGAAGAAGACGATCTTCATCCTGACCTACGACGAGAACGACGGCTACTACGACCACGTCCCGCCCTTCGTTCCTCCTCATCCCGACTTCGCGGGCAGCGGCGTGGCATCCCCGGAGATCGATACGCGGCTGGAATTCGATGCCCACGGGAACCCGCTCGGACTCGGCTATCGCGTGCCGATGGTGATTGCCTCGCCATGGAGCCGCGGTGGGAACGTCTGTTCGCAGGTGTTCGACCACACCTCGGTGCTGCAATTCCTGGAGATCTTCCTCAGCCACAAGACCAAGAAGGAGATCCGTGAGACGAACATCGGGCCTTGGCGGCGTGCAATCTGTGGCGACCTGACGTCCGCCTTCCGCCCCCATGGCGGCGAGTGCGATGTGAATCCACTGCCGTTGCAGCGCGATGCCTTCGTGGAGGGGATTCACCGCGCCGGGTTCATGGAGCCGCCGGTGGGATTCAAGGCCTTGGACAAGGAGGCCATTCGCGATGTGCTGGAGCGACCGCTGTCCTCGGCCCATCTCCCGCGGCAGGAACCGGGGATGAGGCTTTCCTGTGCCTTGCCCTACGAACTCCGCGCCGAAGGCCGGCTGAACCGGCAGGCGGGTGTCTTTTCCGTCACCTTCGAGTCCGTGGAGAACCGGGGGAAGGGAGTGGGTGCTCCTTTCCATGTCTATGCTCCCGGGCAAACGCTGCCCGATGATGTGGAGACCTACACGGATGCCCCTGCGCCGATGGAAGAAGTGCGGCGCTGGTCCTTCGCGGTGAGCGCCGGTGGCAAGGTGGAATACACGTGGCCGTTGGCGATGTTTGAGGGTGGCTACTACTTCCTTCGTACTTACGGACCCAATGGCTTCTTCCGCGAGTATCAGGGCGATGCCACGGATCCCGATCTCGCCATCTCGTCCGAATACTCCGGAGGTCGTCTCGTTTTCCGTTTCTCGAATGCGAGCGGTGAGGCTCGGGAAGTGGTGATCACGGACCGAGCTTACGGCGCCGCTGACCTGCGCCGCGTCGTGGGGCTGGGCGCGACCGAGACCCTGCCGCTGGATCTAACAGCCAGTCATCGCTGGTATGACCTGGAAGTCACGATCGCAGGGGCTGCCCGCTTTTTCCGTCGATACGCAGGACGCGTCGAAACCGGTGAGCCGGGAATGAGCGATCCGCTGATCGGCCGGAACGGCATCGTCACCGCTGGGATCGAACGAGTGCCGCCCGCCGATCCGCCGCAGAGGAGGGACTGAGGCGCGATGAGTGCTCTGATGCCGCCGGTTATCTACCTTGAAACAAAAACGGAGTGATCGTTTCCGATCACCCCGCTGTGCAAATCAATCACGCCGCGTCCTTGTCCGCGCGCTTGCGCCGCATCAGCGGCGGGCGTTCGCCGAGGACGACCGGGCGGTTGATGGTGATGGCCTCGATGTCGCCCTTGGACGGCACCTCGTACATCACATCCAGCATCAGCCGTTCGAAGATGGAGCGCAGGGCGCGGGCACCGGTGCCGCGGCGGACCGCTTCCTCGGCGAGGGCGCGCAGGGCATCGCGGGTCACGCGGAGCTTCACGCTGTTGAGGGCGAGCTGCTTGCCATACTGCTTCACCAGCGCGTTCTTCGGCTCGGTGAGGATCGAGATGAGCTCGTCCTCGGTGAGCTTGCGGAGGGCGGAAATGACGGGCAGGCGGCCGATGAATTCGGGGATCAGGCCGAAGTGCAGCAGGTCTTCCGGCTCGGTCAGGTCGAGCACGTTACCGGTGGAGGACTTCACTTCCTCCACGGTGCCGTGGAAGCCGAGCGTGCTGCGGCCGAGGCGGCGCTCGATGATGTCTTCCAAGCCGACGAAAGCGCCGCCGCAGACGAAGAGGATCTTCTCGGTATTGACCTGGATGTACTCCTGCTGCGGGTGCTTGCGGCCCCCTTGCGGCGGGACGTTGCAGATGGTTCCTTCGAGGATCTTCAGCAGCGCCTGTTGGACTCCTTCACCGGACACATCGCGGGTGATCGAGACGTTTTCGGTCTTGCGGCCGATCTTGTCGATTTCGTCCACGTAGATGATGCCGCGCTCGGCGCGTTCGACATCGAAGTCGGAGGCTTGAAGCAAGCGCAGGATGATGTTTTCCACGTCCTCGCCGACGTAGCCGGCTTCGGTGAGTGTGGTCGCATCGACGATGCAGAAAGGGACATCGAGCAAGCGCGCGAGCGTGCGGGCAAGCAGGGTCTTGCCGGAGCCGGTGGGGCCCAGCAGCAGGACGTTCGACTTCTCGATTTCCACGCCGGCGAATTCCTCAGGGAGGGCCGCCTGGTCCTGGCGGAGGCGCTGGTAGTGGTTGTAGACCGCGACCGACAGCACCTTCTTGGCGTGGTCCTGGCCGATGACGAATTCATCGAGGCGGGCGCGCAACTCGGCGGGCGAGGGCAGGCGCTTGTTGCTCTGCTGGCCGCGGCGGCTCTTGGAGGACTTGGTGGCTCCTTCGGCGAGTTCCTTGTCGAGGATGTTCGAGCAAACCTCGACACACTCGTTGCAGATGTACACGCCCGGGCCGGCGATTAGCTTTTTGACCTCCGAGTGGCTCTTGCCACAGAAGGAACACATCGTCAGATTGGAAGCTCGTGCCATAGGGGTGCCGGGTTGTAAAAGCAGCAGGCGCCGGGCCGAAAAGCCCGACGCCTGAACTTAGCGGAAAAGACCTCAGACGTCGTCCTTTTTTCCGTCATTCGTCTCGGCGAGGGCGGCAATGACGTCGGGAAGCTGCTTTCGGCTTTCCAACACCTTGTCCACCAAGCCATAGGCGACGGATTCCTCGGCCGACATGTAATTGTCACGATCCGAATCGTGTTCGATCTGCTCGATGCTCTTGCCAGTGTGCTTGGCAAGGATGCCGTTGAGGCGCTTTTTCAGGTTGAACATGAACCCGATCGTGCGCTCCACGTCGGAGGCGGTGCCTTGCGCGCCGCCGGAGACCTGGTGGATCATCACGTGGGAATTCGGCAGGCAGAATCGCTTGCCCTTGGTCCCCGCGGTGAGCAGCACCGAGCCCATCGAGGCGGCGATGCCGATGCAGTAGGTATTCACGTCGCAGGTCATGAACTGCATCGTGTCATACATCGCCAGACCGGCGGTCACGGAGCCGCCGGGGCTGTTGATGTAGATGTGAATGTCCTTCTTCGGGTCCTGCATTTGCAGGAAAAGAAGCTGGGCGATCACCGAGTTGGCGACGAAGTCGTCGATCGGTGTGCCGATGAAGATGATGCGGTCCTTGAGGAGCCGCGAATAAATGTCAAAGGAACGCTCGCCGCGGCCATCCTGCTCGATGACCACGGGGACGTAGTAGCTGTTCTGCGGTGCTCCGCCGGCGCGGATCACGTTCGGAAAATCACTCATTGGAAGTCTGTTCATCTGGAACTTCCTCGACGGTGGCGTGCTCCAGCACGAAGTCAATGGCCTTGCCCACCAGCATCGAGTTGCGGATTCCGGGGAGGCGGCCGCCACGCTGGAGGTCCTTGATGAACTTCTTCGGGTTCTCCTTCCGCTGTTGGGCGATCATCGCGAGGTGGTTCACCAGTTCGTTGTCGCTGACCGCGATGCCCTCGTTGCGGGCGATTTCCTGGAGGATGAAGTTGGTCTTCAGGTTCGTGCGGGCCTGATCGCCGGCGGTGGCGATGATCTCGCCCTGTTGGGCTTCGATCTCCTCCTGGGTCATGCCGGACTTCATGCCGCGCTCGACGAGTGCGTCGGCCTGGCCCTGGGTCTCGTGGCGGAGCAGGTCATCCGGCAGGTCGAAGTCGACCAGCGAATTGAAGTGCTCGACGATCTGGTTGACCTTGTAGTCGTCGATGCGGCGGCGCTTCTCGATTTCGATCTGCTGCTTGGCGAGGCCGCGCAGTTCCTCGACGGTCTTGCCGCCGGTGATCTTGGCGGCGAACTCGTCATTCAGCTCGGGCAGCACGGCCTGCTTGAGGCCCTTGAGGGCGACGTGGAAGACGACTTCCTTGCCGCGCAGGTCGGAAAGCGGGAAGTCTTCCGGGATGGTGAGGGCGATGTCCTTGGTGTCGCCGGTGCTGAGGCCGGTGACTTGGGCGGAAAAGCCGGGCAGGAAGCTGTTTTCATCCAGCTTGAGCCAGAAGCCCTCGCGGCCGCCGAGGTAGCCGGCTGGCTTGCCGAGTGCTTCTTCGAGCGGCTGGCCGTCGAGGCTGGAGGTAAAGTCGATCACCGCGAGGTCGCCCGTTTCGGCGGCGCGGCCTTCGATGTCGGAGTAGTCGGCGAAGCGCTCGCGCAGGCCTTCCAGCTGGGCATCGATCTCCGCGTCGGTGACTTCGGTGGAAGGAGCCTTCACCGGGATGCCCTTGTAGTTGGGCAGCGCCACTTCCGGGGCGAGGGTGAGGGTGGCGTTGAAGGTGATGGTGCCGTCCGCGTTGTGGGCCAGATTCTGCGGGATGCCGAAATTCAGCACCTTGAGAGCCTCCTGGCGCAGCGCCTCGTCATAGGCCTGGCGGACCAAGCGGTCATCGAGTTCCTCGACGATGGCGGTCTGGAATTTCTTCTCGATGACGTTCTTGGGCGCCTTGCCCGGGCGGAAGCCGGGGATGCGGGCCTGGGCGGTATAGCCGGAAACGATCTTCGCGCGTTCGCTCTGCACGGTTTCCGAGGGGACTTGGACGCGCAGCGTGGCGAGGCAGTTCGGCTGCTTTTCAACGGTGATGTTCATGGCGGAAAGGGCTGGTCCGGACTCGCCGGGGGCGGGAAGCTAAGGGGGGCGTCCGTTCCTTGTCAAAGCGAAGGTGCGGGCGTTAGGGACGGCGCTTTCAGACATGGTCCTTGACGGCCCCTGCCCATAAAAGGTTCCATGCGTTCCGTTAGCCGATGCACATGGATATTCAACCCCTCCTTACTAATCGGGGCCTCGCCTCGCTTGCCCGCCGGATTTTCCTGGCGGCGCTGTTCTTTCTGGGCTTTGCCGCCAGCCCGGCGGAGGCGCAGGATATCGAAGGCAAAAAAGTCTCGGAGGTGGCTATCAGCTACAACGGTGCGGCGGGGATCGATGAGGCGCGTTTGCGCAACTTCATCTCGACCCGTGCCGGCGAGACCTATCGCAGCGAGAAGATCGATGGCGATATCAAGTCGCTCTACGAATCCGGTCTGGTCAACGACGTCCGCGTGCTGGCCGAGCCGGCCGGCGAGTCGGTGAAGGTGATTTTCGAGGTCGCCACCCGCGGCCAGATCGTGGCGGTCGGCTTCACCGGCAACACGGTATTCAGCGACACCAAGCTCGCGAAGGAGACCAAGCTCAAGGTTGGCGGCGCGCTCAGCGACGACGCGATCCTGAGCGCCCGCCGGAATCTGGAAGCCTACTACCGCGGCTACGGCTACCCAGACGTGAGCATCTCCCACCGCACCCAGGCGAGCGAGTCCGGTACCGGCGAGGACCTGATCTTCATCATCGACGAAGGCGGCAAGAACGAGATCCGCGACATCCGCTTCGAGGGCAACACCGTTTACGACAGTCGCACCCTGCGCAAGCAGATGAAGGTGAAGGAAAAGGGCTTCTTCTCGTGGATCAGCAAGTCCGGCCGCTTCGAGGTCGACCAGCTCGATACCGACCTCGAGGCCGTCCTCGACTACTACCGCAGCCACGGCTACCTGCGCGCCAGCAGCCCCGGCGTTCGCCGCGATCCGGTCGGTGATGGCCGCGTCGATCTGGTCATCCCGATCAATGAAGGTGCGAAGTACACCGTGGCCGGCGTCGGCTTCGGCCGCATGACCGTCTTCAAGCCCGAGGAACTCTACCCGGCGCTCTCGCTCAACGGCGGCGACGGCTACTCCTCCAAGAAGATGCGGGACGACATCAAGATGATCCGCAGCTACTACGGCTCCCGCGGCTACGCCGATGCGACCGTGACCCCGGACATCCGCGATGCCGGTCCGAACCAGGTCAACATCGTCTACCGCATCACCGAAGGCTCCCGCTACCGCGTCGGCCGCGTGAACATCGGCGGCAACACCAAGACCCAGGACAAGGTCATCCGCCGTGAAATGCCGCTCAAGCCCGGCGACTGGTTCAACTCGGTGGAACTCGACACGGCCAAGGCCCGCCTTGAGAACCTGCAGTATTTCAACAGCGTCCAAGTGGACTCCAGCGACGGCCGTGGCGGCTACCGCGACATCGACGTGCTGGTGGACGAGCGCCGCACCGGCTCGATCAGCGCGGGTATCGGCTTCAGCTCGATCGACAGCATCGTGGGCTTCATCAATCTGGAGCAGACGAACTTCGACATCATGAACCCATGGGCGTTCACGGGTGCTGGCCAGCGCTTCGGCATGAACCTCCGCCTCGGCTCCGAGCGCACCGACTTCAGCGTCTCGCTGGTCGAGCCTTGGTTCATGGACAAGCAGCTCGCGCTTGGCGGCGAACTCTTCTACAAGGACTCGCAATACTACTCCGACTTCTACGAGCAGACGAATGCCGGTGCCGCGATGTTCGTCCGCAAGCCGCTGGGTGAAAAATCCTACGTGAAGCTGGAATACCGCCTCGAGAACGTCGAGATCGAGACCGAGTCGTCCGTCCAGACGCTCACCAATGCCTACCTCACGAACAATCCGACCTTCCCGGTCAGCCCGGCCAATCCTTACCCGCGCCCCTCGCTGCTCGATGAAAACGGCGACTTCGTTCGCAGCGCGCTCGGCCTGAATTACGTTTACGACAGCCGCGACGCGGTCATCGAGACCCGCAGCGGCGAGAAGCTCGACATCGGCCTGCAGTTTGCCGGTTCGGTCCTCGGTGGCGACGTGGATATCTTCGCGCTCTCCCTTCAGGGCCAGAAGTATTGGAACCTGGCTTGGGACTCGATCCTCTCCCTCAACGGCGAACTTGCCTTCGTCGATTCCACTAGCGACGAGGTGCCGATCTTCGACCGCCTCTTCCTCGGTGGTGGCCGCACCCTTCGCGGCTTTGAGTTCCGCGACGTGGGTCCCCGCGATGTGGTGACCGGCGAAGTGGTGGGTGGCCAGTCGCTCGGCTTCCTCTCCGCGGAATACACCATCCCGGTGATCGACAACGTCCGCGCGGCGGTCTTCTACGACCTCGGCTTCGTCAACGACGGCGCCTGGGATCCAAGCCCGAGCGACCTCTACCACGACTTCGGTGTCGGCGTCCGCCTCAAGCTCCCGATCAGCCCGGTGCCGATTGCGCTCGACTACGCGGTGCCAATCGACAGCCCGGATCCCGTCGCGGACAAGGGTGGTCAGTTCAACTTCTATCTGAACTACCAGTATTGAGCTGGGCTTAACTCGCTAAGACGAACTTCAGAAAAGGCCGGGGGAGACCCCGGCCTCTTTTTTATAGCCTGGGTCCGGTCGGTTGGAGCGGCTCGCCTACAGGGTATGTAGTCCCGGCTTCAGCCCAATGCCTTTAAGGATTGGACGCTCGGAGCGAGAACCGAGGATCAGGTTGGGATTGATTTCCCGCGGATTGCGCGGATAGCACGGATGGAGAAAGTAGCACCGGGAGCAATAGCCGGGAGCTTGAAGGCATCTGGTTCGATATTTTCAATATCTCTTATTATCAGCGATATCCGCGTAATCCGCGGTGATGCTTTTTTCCAGTCCTTAAAGGCATTGGGCTTCAGCCGGGCTGAACGAGGATGAGAGCCTGCATTTCCAGCGTGTCCGGCTGAAGCCGGGACTACATACAACTTGGATCGTGGCTGCTGAGGCGGATCACACCATGCCGAGCACGCGGGCCGTGGTGCCGAGCCCGGTGATGTAAAGTTCGCTGGCTTCGAAGGCGGACTTCTCCAGGTAGCCGAGCGCGGCGTGGAGGCCGCTTTCGTTCGGCCATGGGGCGACGCTGGTCAGCGTCCCGGCCGCTTTGCCGTCTCGTTCCAAGGTGGAGCCCGGCGGTGTGTCGGGATCGACCAGGAATGCGGCGAGGCGGCGGTTCACTTTGCCGGCGGTCTTAAGGCGGGAAAGCACCTCTTGGCCGATGTAGCAGCCCTTGTGGTAGCAGATCGAGGTCCGGTCGAGGGCGGCCTCGGGTGGGAGCATGCCGGGGGTGAGTTCGGCGCCCCATTTCGGGAGGCGGGCTTGGATGCGGCGGGTTTCGGCTTCGGCTTCGGTGAGGATTTCCAGTTCCGGCAGCGTCGTGCCTGCGGGCAGCCAGAGGTCGAAGCCGTCCTCGGCGATGCGCCTGGCGTGGCGGACGAAGCCGCCATCGATGGCGGGCGGCTCGATGGCATCGACGACGTGGACGAGCTGCCAGTCCGCCGAGATGTCGTGGATTTCGGCGTCGTCGGCGATCAGGTAGCGGCCGAGACGGGCCTCGAGTTCCTCGCGTTGTTCGGCGGGGCCTTCAACCCATGGGGAATCGTCAGCGCCGCGGAAAACGTGGACGAACGCCTGCAGGCGACCCTTCGCGTCAGTCACGCAGGAAGGCAGCGCCGTCTCACCGAGGTCGCGGGCGTCCTGGGTGAGTTGGCCGTTGAGATAGCGCACGGCATCCGGCCCGCGGAAGGCGAGCAGGCAGCGCGATTCCGGGGCAAGGCTGCGGAGCTTCACGGCTGGACGTAAGGAGCGGCGAGGGCCGAGTAATCGCGGTCGGCAAGGCCCTGGTCACAGAGTTCCTGCATGCGCTGCGAGACGGTGCGGATCGCCGGGGTTTCAAGTCCGGCCTCGGCGGCGAGGTCGAGGACGTAGCGGCTGTCCTTGAGCATGTTGGAGAGCGAGAAATGGGTGTCGAACTCGCCCTTGGCCATGGTGGGCAGCTTCATCGACGCGAGCACCGAACCACAGGCGTTGAGGGAAACGGCATGGGTCAGTGCCTCCGGGGAGATGCCATGGCGGGTGGCGGTCGCCAGCGATTCAGCCAAGGCCTGCACGGTGCAGGCGGAGATCAAGTTGGTGACCAGCTTCATCACCGTGGCGGTGCCAGCCGCGCCGCAGCGCAGCACGGACTTCGCGGTGTGCAGGAGCACCGGCTCCACGCGGTCGATCAGCTCGTCCGGGCCGCCGGCGTAGTAAACCAGCGCTCCTCCCGCGGCGGCCTCGCGGCTGCCGGTGAACGGGCAATCGAGAAAACCGATGCCGCGGGCGGCGCATTCGTCGGCCAGCCAACGGGTGGTCGGCAGATCGACGGTGGCGTGATTCACCAGCACCCGCTCGCGGGCCGGGGCGGCGAAAACCCGGGCTGCGACTTCGCGCACGGCGGGCGCGTCCTTCAGGTAGAGGAGCACCAGATCGGCGTCGGCGACGGCGTCTTCCACGCTGGCGGCTTCGTCCGGCAGCCCTTTCGGGGTGCGGTTCCAAGTCTTCACGCGGGCCGCTTTGGCCAGATGCGAGGCGGCACGGGAACCAATGATGCCGAGGCCGAGAACGGCGATGGTGTCGAAACTCATGGCCCTTCGTCGCGCCGGAGGGCGAGCTCGGCAAGCTTCGCCGCCTGCTTGGTGATCTCGGCGACCTTGGACTGGGTCACTTGTTCGCCCTCGGCGACCGTCATCTCGGTCCGCAGTCCGGCGAAGAGGTCGCGCATTTCCAAGTAGGTGGGGCGCTCGGAAATCCGCGGATTCAGGCTGCCAACCACCGCCGAGTAGTAGTCGGCGATGTCCTCACGCATCACGTGCTTGGCGCGCTCCGGGCTGAACTGGGCTTGCACCGCGGAGGAGGAAACCTGCAGCGCCCGGATCCAGCCGCCCATCGAGATCAGGTGGGCGAGGTCGGCATCGCGGAGGGCGACGAGTTCCAGCTCGACGTCCTTCTGGGTGTCGCGAAGTTCCATTTTGAGCTGGGCGATATCCTGCTTGCGGGCGCTTTCCAGCAAGCTGGCGGCGTGGCGGTTCACCCGTTCGCCCGCTCCGAGGGCCTTCCCGTAGCGGGTCATGTCGGCGGCCAGCTTCTCAACCTTGCCCAATTCTCCGGCTTGAACCACCAGGAAGCCGTCGGCGATCAGGAACCCGAGTTCCACCGCGAGATCGGCACGGTCCAGCGGGGTGGTCGCCGGGGTTTCGCGCTGGAATTTCAGGAACGGCAGCGGGGCAAGTGCCTCCAGAGATTCGAAGATCTTGGCGATGGACGGGGCGGTGAACTCGTTGATGGCGAGTTCCTCACGGACATGGGCATCTTCCAGGAGGTCGGCCGGGATTTCCGGCTTCTCCGCTTGTTGGGCGGTCACGGGCAGACAGGCCAGCAGAGCCCCGAGGGCGGCGGCAAACGTCGGGCGGGAAAGGATCACGGAAGAAATGCTGCCACCGGACTGTATTTCCCGCAACCGGCAATGCGGAGCCGGCCTAACAAGGTTGGCGAGTTCCCGGCTTGACTTGGGGGCGGGGGCATGTTGGCCTCCGGCCGCCCGGATTGCCTCTATTTCAAGCGCTTGGCGACGCCGCGTCTCATCCAATACCCGAGCTCATGGAACTCTCTTCACCTCTTTGGTACGCTTCCTACGTTCTTGTCCTGATCGGCCTCGCCGGTTACGGCTTCCATCGCCTGTGCATCGTTTACCTCTATGCGAAGCACGCCCGGAACAAGCCGGAGCCCAAGGAGTTGTTCAAGGATCTCCCGCTGGTGACCATCCAGCTCCCCGTGTTCAACGAGATGCATGTGGTGGATCGCCTGCTGGAGTCCGTCTCCAAGCTCGATTACCCGCAAGACAAGCTCCAGATCCAGGTGCTGGATGACTCGACCGACGAGACCACCGAGATCTGCCGTCTCGGCGTGGAACGGCTTCGCGCCCAAGGCTTCGACGCGGAGATGATCCACCGCACCGACCGCACCGGCTACAAGGCCGGAGCGCTGGAACACGGCACCAAGTTCGCCAAGGGCGAGCTGCTTTTCATCCTGGACGCCGATTTCGTCCCGAATCCGGACGTGCTCCAGAAGACGGTGCACTACTTCACCGACGAGAAGATCGGCATGATCCAGACCCGCTGGGGTCACCTGAACCGCACCTTCAACGTGCTGACCCGCATCCAGGCGATGTTCCTGGACGGTCACCTGGAGCTCGAGCAGACCGCCCGCAACCGCAGCGGCCGCTTCTTCACCTTCAACGGCACCGCCGGTATCTGGCGGAAGGGCTGCATCGCCGACGCCGGTGGTTGGGAGCACGACACGCTCACCGAGGACATGGACCTCAGCTACCGCGCCCAGCTCAAGGGCTGGCGCTTCATTTTCCTCAACGACGTGGAAACCCCGGCCGAGCTGCCGGTGGACATGGACGGATTCAAGAGCCAGCAGCACCGCTGGACCAAGGGCTCGATCCAGGTGTGCAAGAAGGTCCTGCCGGCGATCTGGAAGTCGAAGGTGCCGCTCTACATCAAGATGGAAGCCACGGCGCACCTGACGTCGAACTTCGCCTACCTGATGCTGATCTGCCTGTGCTTCTTGATCTACCCGAACCAGCACGCGGCCCCGAACTTCGGCCCCATGACGTATTACATCGTCAATATCCCGATCTTCTTCTTCGCGTCCGTCTCGGTGATCGTCTTCTACGTGACCGCCCAGAAGGCGCTCCGTCCGCACACCTGGTGGAAGGAGCTTCCCTACCTGCCGCTGTTGCTCGCGCTGGGCATCGGGATGTCGATCAACAATGCCAAGGCGGTGATCGAGGCGATCTTCAACCACCAGACCGGCTTCGTCCGCACGCCGAAATACGGCATCGGCCAGAAGGCCAAGGGCGACTGGAAGAAGAGCAGCTACAAGGCGATGAAGACCCTCACGCCGGTGGTCGAGCTGTTGTTCGGCTTCTTCTTCCTGTTTGTGGTGGTCGAAGCCGCGATGCAGAGCCGTGTGGCCTCGGCAATTCTTCTCCTTCCCTTCCCGATCGGTTTCTTCTACACTTCGCTATCGTCATTGGCACGCTTGCTGCCCTCCGGTCGCGTAGCCTTGGACTCCACTGCTGACAACTCCAAGGAAAACTAGAAGCACCCATGATCCGGCGAATTCTCCGTACCGGCTTACTCATCGCATTATCCCTTCCCGCGGCATTCACCCTCACCAGTTGCGGGGGCGGGAAGGACCAGCGAAATCAAATGATCGTCAGCGTGACCGACCAGCGCATGCTGCTCGTCCACGATGGCAAACCCGTCAAATCCTACCCGATTTCGACTTCCAAGTTCGGGATCGGTTCGGAGCGCAACAGCAACCGCACCCCGCTGGGGCGCTTGGAAGTTGCCCGCAAGATCGGTGACGGCGCTCCGACAGGCATGGTTTTCAAGAGCCGCCGCCCCACCGGCGAGGTTCTCAAGCCGAATGCTCCCGGCCGCGACCCGATCGTCAGCCGCATCATGTGGCTGCACGGTACGGAAACCCACAACCGCAATACCTACGGGCGCTGCGTGTACATCCACGGCACCCCAGAGGAGTGGCGGCTGGGGAGTCCGGCGTCCTACGGCTGCATCCGGATGGGCATGAAAGACGTGGTCGATCTTTACGACCGCATCGGCGAGGGAGCTGAGGTCCGGATCATGCGCGGATCGCTGCTCGATACCTGGGCCGGCCAGGAATACGTCCGCAAGCACTCATCCGAACAATTGCTGGGTGTGGCTAAAAGGTAGATTCTGGATTCCACCCGAGACACAAGCTTGACAGGAGAGGTTCGATTCCTACATTGCCGCCCCCGCGCGACCCGGATCGCGCATCAACCGTCCGAACTTTTCCGAAAATGGCTAATCACAAGTCCGCCCTCAAGCGCGTCCGTCAGACCAAGGTCCGCACCGAGCGCAATCGCGCCCGTAAGCAGACCATCAAGACGCTCCGCAAGAAGACCCTCGCCGCCGTCGCCGCCTCCGACAAGCCGGTCGCCGGTCAGTCGCTCTCGGAGTTCTCCTCCGCTGTGGACAAGGCCGCCAAGAAGGGCCTGATTCACAAGAACAAGGCCGCCAACCTCAAGAGCAAGGCTGCGAAGGCGCTGGCCACGCTCGGCTGAAACTTTCTACCGGACGGTTTTGAAATCTTGAAGCGGCTCCGGGCTCCGGTGCCGCTTCTGTTTTTTGAAGGCCTATGGCTACTCCAACCCCGGATCCCGATTCACGCGAAGCGAAAGCTGCCCGGATCGCCGCCAACCCCGCTTCCTACAAGGTTTGCGAGGGCTGCGACTCGATCGTCGGCAGCGGCGTCGTCCTCTGCCCGAACTGTCACAGCTACCGCTTCGACGCCACGCCGGAGAGCGTCCGTCGCCAGGCTTTGGCGCTCGGATCGCGTGAACAAACCTCGGTCACGGCAGGGGATTTGAGCTGAGTTTGAAAGATTTCGAAAAAAATTGCCACTTTCCGGGAACAAATTCGCCTTTCCTGTGTTCTCAGATGAGGTTAAACGACCAACGGATTCCATACCAACCACCACAGCCATCCATGAAACTGCTACTCAGCTCATTCGTCGCGCTCTTCTGCTGCGCCCCGCTCGCCTTCGCTGGTGATTGCGAAAAGTGCAAGGAAGGTGACAAGAAGGAAGAGACCACCCTTGCCGGCAAGTGCAAGGACGGTGACTGCGACAAGGAAGAAGACCCAGCTCTCGCCGGCAAGTGCAAGGATGGCGATTGCGACAAGGAAGAGGACACCGCCCTCGCCGGCAAGTGCAAGGACGGCGATTGCGACAAGGAAGAAGACACCGCCCTCGCCGGCAAGTGCAAGGACGGCGATTGCGACAAGGAGGAAGACACCGCCCTCGCCGGCAAGTGCAAGGACGGCGATTGCGACAAGGAGGAAGACACCGCCCTCGCTGGCAAGTGCAAGGACGGCGATTGCGACAAGGAAGAAGATCCCGCTCTCCTCGCTGGCAAGTGCAAGGATGGCGATTGCGACAAGGAAGAAGATCCGGCCCTCGCCTGATTTCCCTTTTCAGCACTGATTTTTCCAAGCCGCCGGGTTTCCGGCGGCTTTTTCGTGTTCGCGTCGCTCGGCATGAGATGGCGTGCTCCGGTGGTCCGCGGTAGCCTGAGAGCGGCTTTCCCCCCTTTTTCCCATGCACACGGTCAGCCTCGTCTACCCTCACCAGCTCTTCGAGCGACACCCGGCGCTGCGAGCGGGGCAGCCAGCGCTGCTGATCGAAGATCCGCTGTTCTTCGGGAATGACCCGCACTGGCCTCTTGCGGTCCACAAGCAGCGGCTGGTCCTGCACCGGGCGTCGATGAGGGTTTGGGCCGCGGGGCGGAAGGACGTCCACTACGTCGAGGCCCCGTGCGGGGCTGAACTTGATTCGGCCGAGTTGTTGGAAAGGGTCGTGCCGCAAGACGTCACGGGGCTGGAGCTTGCCGATCCGCTCGATGATGTACTCCTGCGCCGCATTCGCCGTTTCTCCGCGAGGCGCGGGATCGGGTTGGTGGTGCACCCCACGCCGAACCTGCTGACGCCGCCGGACTTCCTGGAGAAGCACACCGGCAGCGGCCGGAAGAGGCCCTTCATGGCGACCTTTTACCAGGCCCAGCGTCATCGTCTGGCCATCCTCCTTGAGCCCGATGGCTCGCCATCCGGCGGCCAGTGGTCCTTCGATGCTGAAAACCGGCAACGGTTCCCCGAGGACCACCTCGCACCAACCGAACCCCGGGCCGCGCAAAACGAGCATGTGAAAGCGGCGATCGATTGGGTGGACACCCGCTTTCCCGACAATCCCGGACGCTCAGGGACCTTCGCTTACCCGGTGACGCGGCGCGACGCCCTGGCGTGGCTGGACCGCTTCCTTGGCGAGCGTTTCACGGACTTCGGTGCCTATGAAGACGCGCTGTCGCGGAATCACCGGGTGCTCTTCCATTCGGTGCTCACGCCAGCCCTGAACATCGGCCTGCTCGATCCGCTGGAAATCGTGGACCGCGCCTTGGCTCACGCCACGCGGCACCAAGTGCCGATGAATTCGCTCGAGGGCTTCATCCGTCAGGTGATCGGTTGGCGCGAGTTCATGGCCGGGATTTACCGCCATCGCGGCGTGGAGATCCGGAACGGTAATTTCTGGAAGCACGACCGGCCGATGCCGCGCGCCTTTTATGATGGGACGACCGGCATTCCGCCGGTGGACGACGCGATCCGGCGGGTGCTCGACCACGGCTGGTGCCATCACATCGAGCGCTTGATGGTGCTGGGCAACTTCATGCTCCTCTGCCGGATCCGGCCGGACGATGTCTACCAGTGGTTCATGGAATTGTTCGTCGATGCCTACGACTGGGTGATGGTGCCGAACGTTTATGGCATGTCGCAATTCGCGGACGGCGGGACCTTCACTACCAAGCCGTACCTGAGCGGATCGAATTACCTCCGGAAGATGTCGTACTATCCGAAGGGAGACTGGTGCGACACGTGGGACGCGCTGTTCTGGTGCTTCATCGCCGATCACCTGGAGTTCTTCGGCTCGAACCCGCGGCTGTCGATGATGGCCCGCACCTGGGAGAAGCTGCCAGGAGCGAAGAAAGAAGCGCACTACGCCCGGGCCACGGCCTTCCTCGCGGGGCTCGGCTAGCCGCGCGGATGGAACTTCTTGTGCACCGCCTTGAGCCGCGTGCCATCGACATGGGTATAGATCTGGGTCGTGGCAATGTCCGCGTGGCCAAGCAGCTCCTGGATCACCCGCAGGTCGGCCCCGCCTTCCAGCAGGTGGGTCGCGAAGGAGTGGCGGAGCAGGTGGGGATAGACGTTCTGGTCGATCCCCGCCATGGCGGCCCGCTCCTTCACCACTTGCCTCACCCGGTCGGGAGAGAGCTTGGTGCCCCGGACGCTCAGGAAGATCTCCGAGCCGGTCCGCTTCTTCACGAGGGCCGGGCGTTCGTTGGTCAGGTAGTCCTCGATCGCCTCTTCCGCGCGCTGGCCGACCGGGACGAGACGGGTTTTCGACCCCTTGCCCACGACCCGGATGAAGTGCTCGACCGAATCGAGGAACTCCAAGCGTGCGGAGCAGATCTCCGCCAGCCGTAGGCCGGAAGAGTAGAAGAGTTCCAGAATCGCGAGATCGCGGCGGCCGAGCTGCTTGGTGCGGTCGATCGATTCGAGCAGCTTGCGGATGTCCTCGGCGTGAAGCGTTTCCGGCAGCGTCTTCTCCGGCCGTGGGGAGAGCAAGGGCTCGGCGGGATCCATCGGTAGCTTGCCGCGCCCCGCCAGCCACCGGAAGAAGACCTTGAGATGAACCGTGGCGATCCGCAGTGACGAAGCGGCCAGGCCAGCGGTCTTTCGTTCCGCGAGGAAGGCGGAGAGTTCGTCGGTTCCCACGTCGGCGAGTTGCAGGCTGCGCGTCCGGAGGTAGGCGGAAAATGCATCCAGGGTTTGCTGCACGGAAAGCTGATAGCTTGCCGAGAGACCACGCTCGGTCGCCAAATATAGGATGAATCCTTCGACCTCCGCGTCCACGGCGTGAAACTGCCAAACCGCCGGGATTCTGGCGAGGGCTCAGGGGGCCGCTTGAAAAACCGGGCCGGGTTTCCAATTGCCTCGGCACGCCGATCGCTCTTGGTTTTGGAGCTTCATGCCTGCGATACCTATCTCCTGGTGGATTGCCTTCAATGCCTTCGTGATTTTCATGCTGGCCCTCGATCTCGGAGTCTTCAATCGGAAGGCCCACGTGGTGAAGCTGAAGGAGGCGCTGGGATGGACCGCGGTGTGGATAGCCATGGCGATGGTCTTCAACGCCTGGGTCTGGTGGAAGCTGGGGGCGAAGTCCGGGCAGGAATTCCTCGGCGGCTATCTGTTGGAGAAATCGCTGTCGGTGGACAACGTCTTCGTCTTTGCGGTGATCTTCTCGTTCTTCAAGGTGCCGCGGGAGTACCAGCACAAGGTGTTGTTCTGGGGCATTTTCGGAGCCCTGGCGCTGCGTGCCATCATGATCGCTGGCGGTGCAGCCCTGATCACGAATTTCGGCTGGATCATCTACATCTTCGCCGCGTTCCTAGTCTACACGGGCTTCAAGATGTTCTTCCACAATGAGGATTCGGTCGATCCCGGGAAGAGCCTCGTCGTCCGGTTGCTGAAGCGAACGATGCCGATGACCCCCGACTACGTCGGCTCGAAGTTCTTGGTGAAGCAGGATGGCAAGTGGTTCGCGACGCCTTTGCTCGCGGTGCTGCTTTGCGTGGAGGTGACCGACGTGATTTTCGCGGTCGATTCGATTCCGGCGATCTTCGCGATCACGACGGACACCTTCATCGTCTACACGTCGAACGTGTTCGCGATCCTGGGTCTGCGCGCCCTGTATTTCGCCATCGCGGGCATCCTGCCGTACTTCCATTTCCTGAAGTATGGCTTGGGAGTGATCCTGATTTTCGTCGGCGTGAAGATGTCGCTGGCCCACACTCAGTGGAAGATCGACATGAACGTCTCGCTGGGGGTCATCGCCGGCGTGCTGGTCGCGTCAGTCATCGCCTCGATCATCCACCGGGAATTGCACCCGCTGCCCGAGCCGCTGGAAACGCCTGAAGATGCGGTGAAGGCTGAGGAAGAGGAGAAGGAAAAGGAATGATGCTTGCTTGCCTGGAAGTGGGGATGAAATCCTTCCCAGCCTCCCTCGGGTAATCACTCTAAAATGTCCGTTCTCTTTGAAATCGCGCTGATCCTCGTCCTTCTGGCGTTCAACGGGGTCTTCGCCATGGCTGAGATTGCCATCGTGTCGTCGCGCCGGGCCGTCCTCCAGGCGCGCGCGGAATCCGGCAGCAAGGGCGCGGCGCGGGCATTGCGGATGGCGGATTCGCCAAACCAGTTCCTTTCCACGGTCCAGATTGGCATCACCCTGGTCACCATCGTCAACGGTGCTTTCGGCGGTGCCAGTCTCGGAGCCAGGCTTGCGGAATGGCTCAAGCCAATGGGCATCTTCGGGAAGTTCACCGAGGAGATTTCCATGGCGGTGGTGATCACCTCGATCACCTATGTCTCGATCGTCGTGGGCGAACTGGTGCCGAAGCGGCTGGCGATGCGTTACGCGGAAAGCATTGCCAGCATGATGTCCGGCCCCATGTCCGGGCTTTCCAAGGCGGCTTCTCCCTTCGTGCGGCTGCTTTCGTGGTCCACCAGCGGTCTGCTCCGTCTCTTCGGCGTGAAGGAGTCCGACGATCAGAAGCTCTCCCGCGAGGAGATGACAGTCTTGATCCGTGAGGGCATGGTGGCCGGCGGGGTGGAACGAAGCGAATCGCGGATGATGGAAGGCGTGCTCGGGTTCGACAAACTCGACGTCTACGACATCATGATCCCGCGCCCCAAGATGGTGTGGATCGAACGCGACGAGCACCACGCCGAGGTTTGGCCTCGGATCGTCAAGAGCACCCAGGGAGTGTTTCCGATCTATCAAGGGCAGCGCGACAATCTCGTCGGGGTGGTCTCGGTGAAGGACTGCTATGCCCAGCTCGCCGCGGGGATCGAGGTCAAGTTCCAGAACCTGATGCAAGCGCCGCTGCTGGTGCCGGAAGTGCAGAAGGCGAGCCTTTTGCTGGAGGATTTCCGCCGCACCGGCCATCACGCAGCCTTCGTGGTGGACGAGTTCGGCGGCGTGATCGGAATGGTGACGCTCATCGACCTCATGGAAGCGATTGTCGGTGACGTGCCGTCGAAGGAAGAGCGTCTCACCATGCCGATCAAGCAGCGCAAGGACGGCTCATGGCTGATCGACGGGCTGTTCGAGATCGAGAAGCTGGATGCTTTCCTGAAGGGCTTCCGGCCACCGGATGGCGCCGGGGATGAATACCAAACCCTTGCGGGCTGGTTTTCCCAGCGTCTCGCGCGCGTGCCGACCGAAGGTGATCAACTCGAGGAATACGGCTGGCGTTTCGAGATCGTCGACATGGACGGCATCCGTGTGGACAAGGTGCTGGCGATGCGGATTCCACAGGGGCCAAAAGGATAGGACAATCGTGCCAGATTAAACTGGCGCGATTTGGTAAATCGTGCCAGATTGCGCGCGAGGCGGCACGATACCGAGGAATCGTGCCACTATTCCTCAGCCCAAATATGCCGCTTGAAATTCCACCCGATGAACTGAACGCCCTCCTAGAGTTAGTCAGGCGTCGTTACAATGGAGCTTCTATCAGCGAGTTGCTTCGTTATCCAGAACTCGGGCTACCGAAGCGAACCCTACAGAGACGTCTGGGCCGCTTGATCGAAGAGAAGAAAATCGTGCCACATGGGGAGGGGCGGGCACGCCGGTATCGTGCCACTTTGCAGGAGAGACCTAGGGAGGTTTCCAAGGAGGAGCCCCGCGAGGTGTACGTCGTCCTTCGTGAAGAACCGCCGGGAGGCGAGCTTTCCACGGCTGCCCGGGAGATCCGCACGTACATCCGCCAGCCGCTGGTGAAACGGCAGCCGGTAAATTACTGCGGGGAGTTTCTTGATGCCTACCAGCCGAACCGCACGTTCTACCTGCCAGAACAGCTGCGCGACGAACTCGGACGGATTGGCCAGGTCGGCATGGAGCAATTGCCCGCTGGCACCCACGTCCGGCAGGTAATGGGCCGGCTGCTGATCGACCTGTCGTGGAACTCCAGCCGACTGGAGGGAAATACCTACACGTTGTTGGAAACCCAGCGGCTGTTAGAGCTCGGCGAAGACGCCGACGGGCGGGCGACGGAAGAAGCGCAGATGATCGTGAACCACAAGGCTGCCATCGAAATGCTGGCCGAGGACGCGGGGGAGATCGGCTTCAACCGATACACCATCTGCAATCTCCACGCCGTGCTGGCGGACAACCTCATCCGCGACGGGGCTTTGGGACGGGTGCGCTCGATCCCGGTGGGGATCAGTGGAACCGTTTACCATCCGCTCGCGGTGCCGCAGCAGATCGAGGAGCGCTTCGACGAAGTCCTGCGGAAAGCGGAGGCCATTCGGAACCCGATCGAGCAGGCGTTTTTCGCGATGGTCCATTTGCCGTACTTGCAGCCCTTCGAGGACGTGAACAAGCGGGTGTCGCGGCTGGCGGCGAACATCCCGCTGATCCGGAGCAACCTGTGCCCGCTGTCCTTTGTGGAGGTGAAGCGCGAGGACTACATCGGGGCGATCCTCGGCGTGTACGAGCTCAATCGCGTGGAGTATCTGTGCGAGGTGTTTGCGGATGCTTATCGCCGGTCGTGCTTGCGCTACGCGCGGGTGCGGCAGGAGGTGGGCGACCCGGATCCGTTCCGGCTGCGTCACCGCATGGCCATCGCCCGTGTGGTGCGGGAGGTCGTGCAGGGCGCGATGAACCAGCGGCAGACGCTGAAATGGATCGCCGCGGAGGCGGAGAAGGAAATGCCGGCTGCCGACCGCGCGCAGTTCTCCGGAGAGGTCGAGCAGGGGCTACTCAACTTGCACGAGGGGAACATCGCGCGATACCGGCTGCGCCCGGCCGAGTTCGAGGCGTGGCGAAAAAACTGGCGGTGAAGCCTGGTCAGTCGCCGAGCTTGAAGTTCGGCGACTGGCTGAGGAAACGCTTCGGATTCTCGTAAAGCACGCGCTCGATGTCCGTTGCGGAGTGCTTGCGGCGCTTCATCTCCAAGCCGCATTTGACAACCGCCAGCGGGTCGGAGACACCCCAGTCGCAGGCGGAATTCAGCCACAGCCGGTCGCTGTCGCAGGTTTCCAGCATGTCGATCGCGCGGTTCGGCGTGCACTTGCTTTCAGGATAGAGGGTCATGCCAGCCCAGTAGCCCTGCTCTTGTACGAGATTCACCGTATGTTCCTCGACGTGGTCGATGATGACCTTGCCGCGGTCGAGCTTAGAGAACGACGCCAGCGCATCCAGAATGAGCCGGGTGCCCTTGAGCTTGTCCTCGAGGTGCGGCGTGTGGATGAGGATCGGCAGGTCGCGGTCGAGAGCGAGCTGGACGTGCTCTTCGAAGATCGCGAGCTCGCTCTTGGTGTTCTTGTTCAACCCGATCTCGCCGATGCCGAGCACCGTCGGCTTGTCGAGAAACTCGGGAATGATCGCCATCACCTCGCGGGCGAATCCTGCGTCCTCGGCTTCCTTCGGATTGATGCACAGCCAGCAGAAATGCGGGATCCCATACCTCGCGGCGCGCTTCGGCTCATACTCGGTGAGCTGGCGATAGTAGTCGTAAAAACCAGCGGGCGACGAGCGGTCGAAGCCAGCCCAGAAGGCGGGCTCACAAAGGGCGGCGCAACCGGCGAGGGCGAGCTTTTCATAGTCATCCGTCGTCCGGCTGACCATGTGGGCGTGGGGCTCGATGTATTTCATGGAAAATCTCAGGCTTGGGGAGCGCCGAAGGCACCTTGGAAGGTGGCCTTTTCCGCCGGTGCGGTGGAGTGATCGGAGAGCGACTCGAGCACGGCCTTGGCCCGGCCGGGGTGATCGGAAAGGAGGATCGGCAGCGCTTTTTTCAGGCCCTCGAAGCGGAAATCCACCTCTCCTGGGTGCCTCTCGACCCGGTCGAGGAAGGCGGCGAGGTCGATGAGTTTGCACCGCGCATCCATGAAATGGAGGTCGAGGATGTCCTTCTTCGTCGGCATGGGACGACATTACGGTGTCAATTTCCGATTCCCAGCGGGAAAGCGTGGCAGCAGCAGGGGAATCTAAACCTTTCGCGCCGGACCGACATCGTCTCAAGTAGAGGATCATGAACGCCGCCAGAAACCCGGACGAAGGCGAGGTCTCCGAAGCCTTTGTGAGCGAGCTGACCAACCACCAGACGGCCATGCTGGCGTTCATCCGCGCGCTGATGCCGGGGTCCTCGGGCGCACGCGACCTGCTCCAGGAGGTGAACATCATCCTCTGGCAAAAGCGCGCTCAATTCGAACCAGGCACCAGCTTCAAGGCGTGGTCGTTCCAAGTGATCCGCTACCACCTCATGAACCATCGCCGCCGGCTCGCCTCGAAAGGCTGGCTGATCTTTGATGACGACCTCGTCGAGCGCATCTCGCCAGCGCTGGAGGCGGATCCCGAGGAGCTGGAATGCCGCCACCAGGCACTCCACCTCTGCCTGTCGAAACTCCGGCCGAAGGACCGCGCGCTGCTGCAGCACCGCTATGCCAGCGGAGCGCCGCTGAATGACTACGCCAAGGTCATCAACCGCAGCGCCGGCACGCTCAAGGCCACGCTCTTCAATCTCCGCACGGCTCTCCGGAAGTGCATCGAACGCCGCTTCCAGGAACAAGGCATCCCCCTCCCATGAATCTCAACGACCAGCAGCTCGTAGCCGCGGCCTTCGACGGTGCGCTCGACCAAACCAGCTTCCGCAGTCTGCAAGACCGGCTCGGAAACGAGCCCGCGCTGCTTGCGCTCTATCGCGAGCACGCCCTGCTGCACCACTCGCTGTGCGAGGAATTCGAAGGCAGTCAAATGATCGGCCACAGCATGCCATCGGTGGGCCGGGTGCCGCGATGGGCACCGGTGATCGCTGCCTGTGCGGCGGCTATCGCCATCGTCTTGGGCGCATGGCAGTGGCTGAAGCCGTCTCGACCCGCCCCGGTCATGGCCGGCTGTGCCTTTTCCGCCGATGCGATCGTGAAGGTCGACGACCGTCAGGCGCTTGATGGCTCGGGCTTCGCGGTGGGTTCCCGTCTTTCGGTCGAGCGCGGTTGGGTGCGGCTGAATCTTCCACAGAAAGCCATCGCACTCATCGAAGCGCCTGCGTCGGTGCTCTTCGAAGCGGATCATGTGTTGCGTTTCGAGAGTGGTCGCGGCCGGCTTCACTGCCCGGAAGGAGCGCGCGGATTCACCGTGAAGTCCGGCTCGTTGGTGGCGGTCGATCACGGCACCGACTTCGGCATCGTCAGCCGCCCCGGCGCTATCGATGAGCTACACGTCTTCTCCGGCGAGGTCGCGGTGGATGCGGTCACCGGCAGCGCCAAGGCTGTCCTGCAGGCGAAGGAGGCGGCTGCCGTCGACAGTGCAGGCGCGCTCCTGCGCATGCCGGCCCGTGAGGAGGACTTCGAGTCCATCACGCCGGAAATCCGGGTGCTGTTAGAAGATCGCTTCGACACGGGCGCGCCACTGGCCAACCGCCAGCCGGTCGTCGGGAACAGTCATTGGCGCTTGGAGAAGGGCACCCCGCAGCTCAAGGACGGCCACCTCGAAGGGACCGGTTTCGAGGCCTTTTACTCGCTGCCCACCGACGGACTGACGGCTTCCCGGCCGGTGCTGCTGTTCACGGTCGAAACCGTGGCCGCGCCTTCGTTCCACACCCCGGAATGGGCTGGCTTCAGCCTCTATCAGGAAGGCTATGAGCATTGTTTCTTCGGCGACTGCTACGGCTCGGAGGAGACCTGGTCGCTGGATATGAAGCGTCGCTTGGTCCCGGTTCCCACGGAACCGCGCCTCACCGGTGCGCGCACGATCACGCTTCGCTACGACCGTCGCGATGGCACCGTCGAAATGCACGAGGGAGCGAGCGCCGACAACCGTCCGCTATTGCGCAAGATGATCCAGTCCGGCCTTTCTTTCGATCAAGTCCGCATGGGCGCGGCTGACGGGGCGACGCTCGCGGTGTCGAAGATTAGCGTCCGGGCCATCCAAGAGCCGCCGCTTCGTTAGCTCGCGCATTGCAAGTAGCGAAACTGCGCGATGGTGAAAGATTTCACCGGGGGATATCGTCCCGCCTGTCGAACCATGCGTGCGCCCGTCCTCTTGCTAGCCCTGCTTTCCTCCGCATCCGCGGAGGAGAAGCACTGGGCCTATGCGCCGCCGGTGAGGGCAGAGGTGGCAGGGCATCCGGTCGATGCATTGCTCGCCCGGGCGTGGGAGAAGTCCAAGCTGAAGCCGGCCTCGCAGGCAGCTCCGCGGCAGTGGCTTGAGCGGGCAGCTTTCACGCTCACCGGGTTACCGCCGGCGGACGAGCAGTTGCGGCGGATCGAGGCGACGCCTGACGATGCCACTTGGAAGGCTCTGATCGATGAGTTGCTGGCGAGCCCGGCTTACGGCGAGCGCTGGGCGCGGCACTGGATGGACGTGGCGCGGTATGCCGATACCCGGGGCTACAATTTCGACCAGGACAATCGCTACCCCTTCGCCTACACCTATCGGAATTGGCTGATCAAAGCCGTCAACGACGATCTGCCTTATGATCGCTTCGTGAAGTTGCAGATCGCAGCGGACCATCTGACGGGCCGGCCGGACCATCCCGACTTGGCGGCGCTTGGTTTCCTCACGGTGGGATTGCGCGGTGGCCAGGTGGAGACCGTCGATGACCGCGTCGATGTGGTTACCCGAGGATTTCTTTCCAGCACCGTCTCGTGCGCCCGTTGCCACGATCACAAGACGGATCCGATCACGATGCGGGACTACTACTCGCTCTACTCGATCTTCGATCACACCGAGGAGCCGGATGACAAGCCGGTGATTGGCAAGGCGGAGGACGAGGCGGCGTTCCAAGGCTATCAGGCGGAGGAGGCGAAGTTGCAGGAGAAGGATCGCGAGGTGAGGCAGCAGCTCGTCGATCATGTGCGCTCGAAGGAGGCGCTACCGAACTATCTGGAACTCGCATGGCGGGCTCGGAAGGAGAACTGGAATCATGGCAAGGCGACCAGCGAAGGCTTCAAGCGGGGCCGGCTTCGGCCAAACGCGCTGATGCGTTGGAAGGATTTCCTCGGCGAGAATGCCGGTGGAGAACGGCTGAAGCGCTGGCTCTCGGAGATGGATGCCGCGGCCGATGACAATACGCGCAAGTCCCTCTGCGAAGTGCTTGCCGGCGAATGGCTCGCGGCAGGTGAAGGGAGCGAACTCGCTCAGCTTTCTGCGAAAGGTGGCTGCCCGCTGAACTACGGCGTGGATCGTATTTCGGAGTTCATGGACGTGGAGGATGGCAACCAGCGCCGCGCCCGCGTCGGGGCCATGGCCAAGCTGATGACCGAGCATCCGGGCTCGCCGCCGCGCGCGATGAATCTCTGGGACAAGAAGCAGTGGGGGCAGGCGGTGATTTTCGAGCGTGGCAACCCGGCGAACCGCGGGGAGAAATTCGACCGCCAGTGGCTGTCGTTTCTGGGAGGTGGCGCTTATGCCGAGGGCAAGAGCCCGCGCCTGTCATTGGCGGAGAAAATCACCGATCCCGCGAATCCGTTGACCGCACGGGTGATCGTCAATCGGGTGTGGGCCTGGCACTTTGGTGCGCCGCTGGCGGAGCCGGGAGACTTCGGTCCTCAGACGCCTAGGCCGGAATTGTTAGAGCTGCTCGATACGCTGGCGGTGAACTTTCAGGAGAAGGGGCAATCGTTGAAGAACCTGCACCGGCTGCTGCTCACGTCGAAGGCCTTCCGACTCTCGGCCGAAGGTGCTGCAGAGAACGATCCGATCGATCAGGCCAACACCAAGTTCTGGAAATGGAGCCGTCGTCGTCTGGACTTCGAAACGATGCGCGACCGCGTGCTGGCGACCAGCGGGGCGCTCGACACGAGCCGCACCGGCGGGCGTTCGGTGAATCTGGATAGCGCTCCGTCGGACGCGCGGCGAAGCATCTATGCATTCGTCGATCGCTATGCCTTGCCCGGCACCTTCGTTTCATTCGACCTGCCGCATCCCGATCACCATAGTCCGAAGCGGGTCGAAACGACAGTGCCACAGCAGGCGCTGTATTTCCTCAATGGCCCGCTGATCATCCGCCAGGCGGAGAAACTGGCGGGCGACGCGGCCTTCAAGGCGCTTCCCGATGATCAGGCGAAAGTGAAGTGGATCTATCAGAAGTTGTTCCGCCGGAACCCGTCGGAGGAGGAGATCCGTGGAGTGCAGGACTGGATCGCCAGCCTGGATCCCGCCGATTACGCGCCGAAGCTCGGCGGCTATTGGGAGGTCCGCCATGCCCCCGACACGGGTGCGCCGAGTGATGACCTGAGTACTTTCCCGATGTTTGCCGACAACGTTTGGAAGACTGCTGCCGACGTTTCGCAAGCGCCGATCCGTTGGCTGAACGTGGGTGCCGGTGGCGGCCATGCCTCGGTGCATCACACGATGGTGCTCCGTTGGCGCGCGACGGGTGCAGGTCAGGTCAAGATGACCGGTCACCTGAAGCGCACGCAGAAGGGCGGTGACATCCTCGCGTGGCGGATCGATGGAAAGGGCAAGGCGCTTGCCGAAGCGAAGCTCTCGCCGGAGGCGTCGATCGACATCGCGGGCACGTGGATCGACGTGAAACCCGGAGATACGATGGATTTCGTACTTCGCGCGCCGGACGGCGACAGCTGTGGGAACGTGAACTGGACGCTCCGCATCGAAGGCCGCGAAAGCGAATCGAAGCCGGTGACCGAAGTCGGGGATTTCAGCCGGCAGTTTCCCAAGTCCAATGATCCTGCGACCGGTGCCCAGCCCGCGAGTCCGTGGGCGGATCTGGTGCAGATGCTCTGGGCCTCGAATGAGTTCCACTTTGTCGATTGAATGGCTGAAAGAGTTTCACATCTTCCTCGCGTGGCTGGAGCGTCTCGCTCCAGTCGGTTGAAGAGGCGGGGCGAGACGCCCCTCCAACGGACTGGGGCAAGATGCCCCAGCTACAGTTAGATCCCCATGTCCCATCACCGCCTCACTGCTTCAGACATCTTGCTCGACCGCCGCGATTTCTTGCAGCGGTGCGGGATGGGCTTCGGCGCGATGGCGCTTGGCGGTCTGGTGAACGCGAATGATGCCCCGGTGCCGCACTTCGCCCCGAAGGCGAAGCGGGTGATCCATCTTTTCATGAACGGCGGGCCGTCGCAGGTGGATACCTTCGACCCGAAGCCGAAGCTGCAGGAGTTCCACGGCAAGTCGATGCCGCTCGATGGCCTGAAGACCGAGCGGCCGACGGGCGCTGCGCTGCGCTCGCCGTTTTCCTTCAAGAAATACGGTCAGAGCGGTCTCGAGGTGAGCGAGCTCTTTGAGCACACCGCGAAGCATGCCGACGATCTGTGTGTGGTCCGCTCGATGACGGCGGACGTGCCCAATCATGAGCCGTCGCTGATGCTCATGAATTGCGGCGACGGGCGCTTGCCGCGTCCATCGATGGGTTCGTGGATCAGCTATGGCCTGGGCAGCGAGAACGAGAACTTGCCGGCCTATGTCGCGCTGTGTCCCGGCGGGATGCCGATCAAGCGTGCGGAGAATTGGCGCTCCGCTTTCCTCCCGGGGAACTTCCAAGGCACCTACCTCGACAGCTCGATCGAAGAGGTGGACCGGATGATCGAGAACCTCAAGAATCCATCGGCTCGCGATGGCCGTCAGGCGCGGCAGCTCGATTTCCTGCGAAAGATCAACGACCGGCACCTCGTCTCGCACGGCCACGACCCGCAGCTCGAGGCGCGCATCCGGAGCTTCGAGCTCGCGTATCGCATGCAGAGCGAGGCGACGGATGCCTTCGACGTGACCAAGGAGCCGCAGCACGTCCGCGATATGTATGGCCCCGGCTCCTTCGCGCGGCAGTGCCTGATGGCGCGCCGTCTGGTCGAGCGCGGTGTGCGTTTCATCCAGCTCTGGCACGGCAATGGCCAGCCATGGGACAGCCACGACGATATCGAGGATCACCGCCGTCTCGCGAAGGAGTGCGACCAGGGGATCGGCGCGCTGTTGGCCGATCTCAAGATGCGCGGCCTGCTTGAGGAAACGTTGGTCCTGTGGGGCGGGGAATTCGGCCGCACGCCCGCGGTCGAGCTGCCGCAAGCTGGGTCTAACAAAGGCGTGATGAAAGGCCGCGACCATAACCACTACGGCTTCACCGTGTGGATGGCCGGCGGCGGCGTGAAGGGCGGCCACATCCACGGCGCGACCGATGAGTTCGGCTACAAGGCAGTGGACAAGCCGGTGCACGTCCACGACCTGCACGCGACCATGCTGCATTTGTTAGGCTTCGATCACGAGGAACTCACCTATCGCTACTCCGGCAGGGATTTCCGGCTGACGGATGTGCACGGGAAAGTGGTGCAGGATCTTCTTGCGTAAACCCGTTGCGGCGGGACGGTGACAATGGATTGCCCGGAGCTTCGGAAAGCGCTGGAATCCTGCCTGCCATGAAATCGTTCGCTGCCGCCGGCATCACTCTCCTCGCCTCTTGCCAGGATCAGGCTCCACCGCCGCCGATGACGACACCGGTGCCCGCTGCGACGCCTGCTGCGATCCCGGCCAAGCCGACGACGCCTCCGGTGAAGGCGGGCAAGCTGACCTCGATCGATCTGCCGACCTTGTTTCCGCGCCAGCAGGCGGGGACGGTGTTGCTTTACGATGCCCGCCCCGGCTTCGTCGCCGGCTTCGGAAAAATCCCCGGCGCGATCTCGTGGTCGCGTCACGATTTCGACGCCCGCCTTTCCCAAGGTGAGGCCGAGATCCGCGCGGCGAAAGCCGCAGGCAAGCCGGTGGTGATCTACTGCACCGATGCGGCCTGCCCGGACGCCCGTGCGGTGGCGGAGAAGCTGGTCGCCCGAGGTCACGACATCGCGATCCTCGACGGTGGGTTCGCGGCGTGGAAAGAGGCCGGCTTGCCGACGGAGTGAGATCTTGAAATGCGTGGAGAAATTGCCGTGTATGGTAGAACTCCGATGCCAACGTCCTCGCGTTCCTTGCTCATTGCCCTCGGCTGCGTGGCGGCCGCGACCTTCGCGTTCATGACCCAGAGCCCCGCGGAGCCTGCCAAGGCGGAAGCGGCTGCGAAAAAGAAGATCGTCTTCGTCGCTGGCAAGCCGAGCCACGCGGCCGGCGAGCACGAGCACCGCGCGGGTTGCATGCTGCTGGCCGAGGACCTGAACCAAAGCGGCCTGCCGGTCGAGGCGGTGGTTGTCACCAACGGTTGGCCGCAGGATGAGTCGGTCTTCGACGGTGCGGCGGCAGTGGTGTTCTACGCCGACGGTGGTGAAGGACATCCCGCCATCAAGCACCTGCCGAAGCTTCGCGAGATCGCCGGCACGGGTGCGGGCATCGGCTGCATTCACTACGCCGTGGAGATCACGAAGGGCGAACCGGGGAATGCCTTCCTCGATCTGATCGGCGGCTATTTCGAGGGCGGCTGGTCGGTGAATCCGCATTGGGATGCGTCATTCAAGCCGGCCAAGCACGAGATCAGCCGCGGCATCGGCGACTTCAAGATCCGCGATGAGTGGTACTACCACATGCGCTTCCGTGAGAAGATGGAGGGTGTCACGCCGATCCTGAGTGATCTGCCGGGGCCGGAGACCTTGTCACGGCCGGATGGATTTCATTCGGGGAATCCTGAGGTGCGCAAAGCCGTGTTGGAGCGCAAGGAGCCGCAGCATGTGATGTGGGCGTTCGAGCGCGAGGCGTCCGCAGGGAAGGGCCGGGCATTCGGCTTCACTGGCGGTCATTTCCACAAAAACTGGCAGCACGATGATCACCGTGGGATTGTGCTGAATGCGATCGCTTGGATCGCGAAGGTGGAGGTTCCGGAGAAAGGGGTGCCGAGCAAGACGCCAACGGACGAGGAGATGAAGGCGAACTTGGATAAGAAGTGAAGTAAGGGGTGTCGACGTTCCGTCGACACGGGTGGACGGAACGTCCACCGTCCTTAAACTCGCTGCGCTCGTGGGCTTTGCCAGAGAGTGAATGTGTCTTCGGGCAGCTTTGCTTTTGTGGGGTTGTTGCGGATGTAACGGACGGCGTTTGCGAAGTGGTCTGCGTCCCGGATGAGGGTGTCGCGGTAGTTGCGTTGCCAGATGTGGCCCTTCCCAATCCGGCTCGCTGATTTCGATTTCCATGCTTGGATCAGCTTCTCCAGAGGAACGCGTGGCACGCATAGCAAGTGCACATGATTCGGCATGATTACCCAAGCTTGGTGTTCATAGCGTTCGCCTTGGAATTTCATGAGCACGTCGGCGAGGATGGACCTCGCGGCAGATTCCCGTAGAAGGCATGAGCCCGCTCCACGATCCAGCCAACGCTCTAGCCTCCATGTGAATTCCTTATGATACTCGGCCTCCGTGGCGGCGTTCCAAGGTCTGGGATGGTGGGTGAGCCAGACTTTTCGCTGGGCGAGCCAAAGCTGGACCTTTTCCTTCGGCAGGGCGTCGCCAAGCCGGAAGGTGATGAATTGCATCACTTCTCCCTGCTGCCAATGGGGTAGTAGGTCGCCGTGTTTTTTGACGATGCCCTCAGGATTGAAGAACTCCGGTGCCACCATGGAGTTATACGGGGCGTGCACAGTCTGTCCACGCCGTGTCGACGGAACGTCGACACCCCTTAATGAAACGCCGGCGGCGTTTAATGATACTCCTGAATGCTCTTCACCGTCAGTTCCTGTTCCTTCAGCGAGCGGATCGCTTTCACGGACGCGCGGGCTGCGGCCATGTTGGTGCAGTAGGAGATCTTGTTGGCGACGGCACCGCTGCGGATCTTCACCTCGTCCTCACGTGCGGCGTGGCCGCTCGGTGTGTTGATGATGAAGTGGATGTCCCGATTCTTCATCATGTCGATGACGTGGGGGCGACGGCCTTCGCTGAGCTTGTAGAGGCGGTGGCAGGGGATGCTATCCGCTTGCAGGCGGTCGCAGGTCCCGCCGGTGGCGTAGATCTCGAAGCCGAGTTCAATGAGTTCGCGGGCGACTTCCATCGCGGCCGGCTTGTCGCGGTCGGAGACGGAGAGGAAGACATTGCCCTTCGTCGGCAGCGGGTTGAAGGAACTCATCTGCGCCTTGGCGTAGGCCATGCCCCAGTCGGCGTCGATGCCCATGACCTCACCGGTCGAGCGCATCTCGGGGCCGAGCACGATGTCGATGCCCGGGAAGCGATTCCACGGGAAGACGGCTTCCTTCACGGAGAAGTGGGTCGGGATCACCGTCTCGGTGAAGCCGAGCTCGGCGAGCGTCTTGCCGACCATGATCTGCGCGGCGTACTTCGCCAGCGGCACGCCGGTGGCCTTGCTGACGAAGGGAACGGTGCGCGAGGCGCGAGGATTGACCTCGATGACGTAGAGCTGCTCGTCCTTCACGGCGAACTGGATGTTCATCAGTCCCTTCACCTCCAGCTCGCGGGCGAGCTCCTTGGCAGCGCGGGTGATCTCGTCCTTGATCTCGTCGGTCAGCGAGTGGGCGGGGATGCAGCAGGCGGAGTCACCGGAGTGAATGCCGGCTTGCTCGATGTGCTCCATGATCGCACCTACGACAGCCGTAGTACCATCGGAAATGCAGTCCACGTCCACTTCGGTGGCGGCTTCGAGGAAGCGGTCGACGAGCACCGGACGGTCGGGCGAGACATCCACGGCCTCGCGCATGTATTTCCGCAGCTCGCTCTCTTCATAGACGATCATCATCGCGCGGCCGCCGAGGACGAAGGAAGGCCGGACCAGCACCGGGTAGCCGATGCGTTCGGCGATGACCGCTGCCTCGTCTTCCGAGACGGCGGTGCCGGCTTCCGCTTGCTTCAGGCCGATTTTGTCGAGCAGTGCGGAGAAGTGCTTGCGGTCCTCGGCCAGCTCGATGCTTTCCGGCGAGGTGCCGATGATCGGCACGCCGTGGCGCTTGAGGTCGGCGGCGAGGTTGAGCGGGGTCTGGCCGCCGAACTGGACGATCACACCGTCCGGCTTTTCCTGGTCGCAGATGTTGAGGACGTCCTCAAGGGTGAGTGGTTCGAAGAAGAGCTTGTCCGACGTATCGTAGTCGGTCGAGACGGTCTCGGGGTTCGAGTTCACCATGATGGTCTCGTAGCCAAGTTCCTTCAGGGCGAAGGCGGCGTGGACGCAGCAGTAGTCGAACTCGATGCCCTGACCGATTCTGTTAGGACCGCCACCGAGGATGATGATCTTCTTCTTGTCGCTGTCGCGGGCTTCGTTTTCGTCGCCGTAGGTGGAGTAGAAGTAAGGCGTGTAGGCTTCGAACTCCGCGGCGCAGGTATCGACGAGGCGGTAGGTCGGGATGATGCCGCGGGCCTTGCGCTCGGCGCGGATGGTGTCCTCCGTCGGGACGTCGACCACGGCTCCCTCGGGCTCTGCGCGCGGTGGCGCACCGGCGGGCTGGTCCTTCTCGCCGTGGATCGAGGCATCATGGATCGCCGGCGAATGCGCGCGGGCCATGGCGATCTGGCGGTCGGAGAAGCCGAGGCGCTTGGCGTCCTTCAGGTCGAGCGTGGCGAGGTTCTTGCCCTCGTCCGCGATCTCCTTGAGGTGATGGAGGAACCATGGATCGATGGCGGTCGTTTCGAAGACCTCATCGATGGTCCAGCCATTGAGGAAAGCGGTCTGCAGCCAGAAGATGCGCTCGGCATTCGGCACGGCGAGCTTGGTCTCGATCTCCTCGCGGGTCGCACCGTGGATGTCCTTCTTGTCGAAGCCGAAGCCCCAGCGACCGGTCTCGAGCGAGCGCAGCGCCTTCTGCATCGACTCCTTGAAGGTGCGGCCGATCGACATGGCCTCGCCGACCGACTTCATGGAAGTGGTCAGGACCTGGTTCGCGGTCGGGAACTTTTCGAAGGTGAAGCGCGGGACCTTGGTGACCACATAGTCGATGGTCGGCTCGAAGGAGGCCGGGGTCTCGCGGGTGATGTCGTTCGGCAGTTCGCCGAGCGTGTAGCCCACGGCGAGCTTGGCGGCGATCTTGGCAATCGGGAAGCCGGTGGCCTTCGAGGCGAGCGCGGACGAACGCGACACGCGCGGGTTCATCTCGATCACGATCATGCGTCCGGTCTTCGGGTCGATGGCGAACTGGATGTTCGAGCCGCCGGTCTCGACGCCGATCTCGCGGATGACTGCGAAGGACGCGTCGCGCATGATCTGGTACTCGCGGTCGGTCAGCGTCTGGATCGGCGCGACGGTGATCGAGTCACCGGTGTGGACGCCCATCGGGTCGATGTTCTCGATCGAGCAGATGACCACGCAGTTGTCGGCCTGGTCGCGCATGACCTCCATTTCGAATTCCTTCCAGCCGAGAAGGGATTCATCGATGAGGACTTCGGAGACGGGGGAAAGGTCGAGGCCGCGGTGGATGATTTCCTCGTACTCCTCGCGGTTGTAGGCGATGCCGCCGCCCTGTCCGCCGAGGGTGAAGGCGGGACGGATGATGAGCGGGAAGGTTCCGATCTCCTCCGCCACTTTGCGCGCTTCCTCGATCGTGTGGGCGATGCCGGAGCGAGGCATGTCGAGGCCGATCCGGATCATGGCCTCCTTGAAAAGCTGGCGGTCCTCGCCCATGTCGATCGCTTCCGGCTTCGCGCCGATCATCCGGACGTTGTGCTTTTCCAGCACGCCGGACTTGTGAAGGGACATGGAGGTATTAAGCGCCGTCTGGCCGCCGAGGGTGGGCAGCAGCGCGTCTGGCTTTTCGCGGATGATGATCTTTTCCACCACCTCCGGCGTGATGGGCTCGATGTAGGTCCGGTGGGCGAACTCCGGATCGGTCATGATCGTGGCCGGATTGGAGTTCACGAGCACGACCTCGTAGCCTTCCTCGCGCAGCGCCTTGCAGGCCTGGACCCCGGAATAGTCGAACTCGCAGCCTTGGCCGATAACGATGGGACCGGAACCGATGACGAGGATTTTGCGGATCGAGGTGTCTTTGGGCATGGCGGGACAGGAGTTAGGCGCGTGGGGGGTAAATTTCGCGGTGTTTCGCAGGCCCCGCCCCGGATGTAAAGGGTTGGATTGGCGTGATTTCGCCAGCCGCCCTTCCGCGCCCTAAAGCCTCCTCCGATCAGGCCTTCGCCTCGATCATTTTCCGCCGGTAGGCCTCATCGAGGCGGCCGTCGATCTTGGCGGCGTCTTCCTCAGCGAGGAAATTCGGGCCGCCCGTGGCGAAGGCGCCGAGAAGGACGCGCGCCCACTTGTCGAGCATCAGCATGATATTCAGCACTTCCTTGCTGCTCGACCCGAGGGCGACCGGGCCGTGGTTTTCCATCAGGATCACCTTCGGCGGCTTGCCGTGCTGAGCGCGGAACTTGGCCAGGCCGTCACGGACCGCCCGGGCGAGGTCGAGGCCGGGATTGATGTAGGGAATGGTCAGCACATGGCGGCCGCAGACGACGATGGCGTCCGGGCAGACGTGGCGGTGGAAGGGCTGCGCGCCGTGCTTGCTGGCGAGGATGGCCAGCACCGAGGTGGTGTGGGTGTGGCCGGTCCATTTCACGCCGGGCTCGCGGAGGCAGAGCGAGTGGAGAAAGGTCTCCACCGAGGGCTTCTTGCACGCGGGATCGGCGAGGCAGGCGACCAGGCCGTCCTCGATTTCCTGCTCGGTGACGCTTTCGTTGGCGAGCAAGGTGTCCACCTTCTCATGGGAGACCCGCGACAGGCCATCGGGGGTCAGCGTGCCAAGGGAGGTGCCGGACGCCTTCACCAGAAAGGTCCCGTCGCCGAGATCATGGGAGGTGTTGCCTTCGCCGAGGATGGCGAGCTGGCGGTCTTCGCGACCGAGTTCGCGGGACAGTTGGACGAGTTCTTCGGCAGGGGTCATGAAAATGGATCAACGCGGAAGCTTGTCATGCATCGCATCGCGGAAGCGCGACGGCGGGACGCGGTGGACGGATTTGAAAACGCGGGAGAAGTGGAAGGGGTCCGGGAAGCCGCAGGCGGCGGCGACTTCCTTCACCGAGCTGCCGCCTTCCAGCAGCAGCGAGGCTGCGTGCTGCATCCGCAGACGGGTGAGGAACTGGTAGGGGCTCTCATCGTGGAAGCGCGAGAACAGCCGGCACAGGTAGGGCGCGTCGAGGTCGCAGGACTTGGCGACGGCTTCCAGGGTGCCGAGTTCCAGATAGTTCTGCTCGATGCAATGCTTCACCCGGCTGAAGGTGGCGAAGGCGCGGGTTTCCGTGCTGCCGGCATCGACCGCGTCCTCGCGGCACATCAGCAGGAGCTGCTGGATGATCGCGGTGCAAATCGGGCGCGAGTACTTCGAGTTCCGGGAGCCGCGGTCGATCAGCGTGTCGAAGGCCCGGCGGATCGGCTCGGATTTCAGGCAGTGCGAGACCACGCCCATCTTGAGGTCGTGGCGCTCGAGGAACTCCGCCGCTGCCGGTCCCCAGAAGCCGACGAAGTACTTCAGCAGCAGCTTGTCGGGATCGGTCTTGATGTGGTGCTCGACTCCCGGGCCGTAGAGGAAGAAGTCGCCGGACCGCAGAGGCGTCTCGACGCCGTTGAGCACGACTTTCCCTTTGCCTCCATGGACGAACTCTATGACGAACCACGGGAAATCCACGCGGTCGATGCGGTATTCCGGGCGGCAGCGTTCGAAGCCGCCGCATTTCACCTCGAAATCGCCGGGCTCGGGTTCGTCGTAGAAAAAGACCCGCGACGACTCGACCTGCCTCGACATGAAGGTCGCGGGGTTCACATTGGGATCGACCGGGCTCACGAACGCGTTTGTGTGCTAGAGGAGGATTGGGATGGAAGCAAAAAAATCCATTGATGGAAAGAATGCTCCATTGTTGGCCGAGTTGAAGATACCATTTCCTGACAAGGATCTCCATTTCCTTCGTGACAAGCTGGACCGCTCCTCGCAGCGTCCGGCCCATGACTTTGACGCCCTTTCCCAAGGTGGGCATTCGTCCGACGATCGACGGCCGTCTCGGCGGCGTGCGCGAATCGCTGGAAGAGCGCACCATGCAGCAGGCCCGTGCAGTAGCCGATTTGATCGCGAAGGAACTGCGCTATCCCGATGGCTCGCCGGTCGAGTGCGTGATCTCGGACACCTGCATCGGCGGGGTGAAGGAAGCCGCGGCCTGCGCTGACAAATTCAAGCGCGAGAATGCCGGCGTCTCCCTGACCGTGACGCCGTGCTGGTGCTATGGCTCGGAGACCATGGACATGGACCCGCACGTGCCGAAGGCGGTGTGGGGCTTCAATGGCACCGAGCGCCCCGGCGCGGTCTATCTCGCCGCTGTGCTCGCCGGCCACACGCAGAAGGGGCTGCCGGCCTTCGGCATCTATGGCCAGGACGTCCAAGCCGCGACCGACACCGAAATCCCGGCGGACGTGAAGGACAAGCTCCTCAACTTCGTCCGCTGCGGCCTCGCCGTCGCGATCATGCGCGGCAAGTCCTACCTTTCCATGGGCGGCACCTCGATGGGCATCGCCGGCTCGGTCGTGGATCCCGCCATGTGGGAAAAGTGGCTCGGCATGCGGGTTGAGGCGATCGACATGAGCGAGTTCGCCGGTCGCATGCGCAAGGGCTGGTACGACCAGGCGGAGTACGAAAAGGCACTCGCCTGGGTGAAAACGAATTGCCCCGAGGGCAAGGATTACAACTCACCCACCACCACCCGCAGCCGCGAGCAGATCGACAGCGAGTGGGAGGACAGCGTGAAGATGGCGCTGATCGCCCGCGACCTGATGACCGGCAACCCGCGGCTTGCCGAAAAGGGCCTTGGTGAACAGGCGCAGGGCCACAATGCCATCGCCGCCGGCTTCCAAGGCCAGCGCCAATGGACCGACCACTTCCCGAACGGCGACTTCCTCGAGGCGATCCTCAACTCGTCCTTCGACTGGAACGGCAAGCGCGCGCCCTACATCGTGGCCACCGAGAACGACGCCCTCAATGGCGCCGGGATGCTCTTCGGCCACCTGCTGACCCACACCGCGCAGATTTTCGCCGACCTTCGCACTTACTGGAGTTCCGCTGCCATCGAAAAGGCCAGTGGCAAGAGCTTCACCCATCCGCTGGTGGGGGATGGCATCCTCCACCTGATCAATTCCGGCCCGGCTGCGCTCGACGGCACTGGCGAGCAGGAAATCGACGGCGTGCCCGCGATGAAGCCGTTCTGGGACATCACCGACGCCGAGGTCGAGAATTGCCTCAAGGCCACCACCTGGCACCCGTCCATCACGGAATACTTCCCCGGCGGCGGTCTCAGCACCCGCTACCGCACCCGCGGCGGGATGCCGGCCACGATGATCCGCCTGAACCTCGTCGATGGCCTCGGCCCCGCGCTGCAAATCGCGGAAGGCCACACGATCGACCTGCCGGACGACGTGCACGACGCGCTCGACCAGCGCACCAATCCAACGTGGCCGACCACTTGGTTCGCGCCGATTCTCAATGGCCAAGGGCCCTTCCGCAGCGCCTACGAGGTGATGAATCACTGGGGTGCGAACCATTGCGTGATGAGCCACGGCCACATCGGCCACCTCTATCTCACGCTCGCCTCGATGCTGCGCATCCCGGTGTACATGCACAATGTCAGCGAGGAGCGCGTCTTCCGCCCGAGCGCCTGGCGCGCCTTTGGCACGGCCGATCTGGAGGGTGCCGATTTCCGCGCCTGCGCCACCTACGGCCCGCTCTACGGGAAAGTCTAACCGCCAATTTCCGCGGAAAGCACGGCCAAGCGTGACTTTCCGCGGCCAATCCCTCAGGTATTTTCAGCATTCAACCCAAGATGAAACCGACCTCGATCTTCGCTCTCGCCGCTGCCGTGCTGCTCGCCGGCTGCAACAAGTCGTCCACGCCCGGACAGCTCCGCATTGCCGTCATCCCGAAAGGCACCACCCATATCTACTGGAAGTCGGTCGAAGCCGGTGCCAAGAAGGCCGCCGACGAACTCGGCGTGAAGATGACGTTCGTCGGCCCGCAGAAGGAGGACGACCGCTCGCAGCAGATCGACCTGGTGAAGAACCAGGCGTTGCAGAACGACGCGATCGTGCTCGCCCCTCTCGATGCGGTGGCCTTGCGCGATGTGACCAAGGAAGTCGCCGGGAAGAAGCCGGTGGTGATCATCGACTCGTCCTTGGCTGACAGCGATGGCTTCATCGCCAGCTACGTCGCCACCGATAACCGCGAGGGCGGTCGCATCGCCGCGCGCGCGCTCGCCGAAAGCATCGGCAGTAAGGGCAAGGTCGCCGTGCTCCGTTACGCCCAGGGCAGCGCCTCCACCGAGCAACGCGAGGAAGGCTTCCTGGAAGAGATCAAGAAGTTCCCTGACATCCAGGTGGCCAGCTCGGAGCAATACGCTGGCGCCACCGCCAGCCAGGCGCAGGACACCGCGACCAATCTGATCACCCGCCTCGCCGAGGGCGGCGGGCTTTCGGTCCAGGGCATCTTTTGCAGCAACCAGACCAGCACCTACGGCATGCTCCAGGCGCTGCGTGGCAAGAACCTCGCCGGCAAGGTGAAGTTCGTCGGCTTCGACTGCGATGCCACGTTCATCGATGCGCTCAAGAAGGGCGAGATGCAGGGCAGCGTGCTGCAGGATCCGCTCAACATGGGCTACATGGGGGTGAAGACTGCCGTCGCCAAGCTGAAGGGTGAAACGGTCCAGCCTGTCGTCGACACCGGCGCGACGCTGATCACGCCGGCGAATCTCGCGGATCCGAAGATCGACGCGTTGATCAAGACGCAGCTTCCTTGAGAAGTTGAAAGTGGAGGGTTGAGAGTTGAGAGCGAAAGCTCGTGATTCTTTCTCTCAACTCTCAACCATCGACTCTCAACTGATGGCTTCTCCTCCTCCACGCCTCGTCATGCGGGGCATCCGCAAGACCTTCGGGCCGACGGTCGCGCTGGGACGGGTGGATCTTGAGATCCTGCCGGGGGAGGTCCATGCGTTGGTCGGCGAGAATGGCGCGGGCAAGAGCACGCTGATGAAGATCCTCTCCGGTGCGCATGCGCCGGACGAGGGCGAGATGCAGTTCGATGGCCAGCCGTATCATCCGCGGAATCCGCTCGATGCCCGCGCCCGCGGTGTTGGCATGATCTATCAGGAGCTGTCCGTTGCACCGCACCTGACGGTGGAGGAAAACATCGTGCTCGGCATGGAGCCGCGGAAGGGGCCCTTCATCGATCGCAAGGCAATGCGTGCCCGTGCCCTTGAAGCGCTGGCGCATTTCGATCATCCCGACATCCGCCCGGACGTGAAGGCCGGCACGCTGTCGGTTTCCGCACAGCAGTTGATCGAGATCGGCCGCTCATTGGCGATGGGTTGCAAGCTGCTGGTCTTCGACGAGCCGACCTCGTCGCTCGCGCAGAAGGACATCGAGCGGCTGTTCCTGCTCATCGATCGCCTCAAGGCGCAGGGCATTTCGATCATCTACATCTCGCACTTCCTTGAAGAAGTGAAGCGCCTCGCCTCGCGGCTGACTGTGTTGCGGGATGGCTCGGTGGTGGGGACCCGCGACGTCGCGACCACGGAGCCCGAGGAAATCGTGTCCCTGATGGTGGGCCGCGATGTGGAGGATCTCTATCCGCGCACGGCAAGGACCACTGGCGAACGTATCCTCGCCGTGGCCGGGTTGACGGGCGCGCGTAACAAGCCGGACGGGGTCACGCTCGATCTGCATCGCGGGGAAGTGGTGGGCATCGCGGGCCTGGTGGGTTCCGGGCGCACCGAATTCCTGCGGGCATTGTTCGGGCTCGATCCGGTGAAGGGTGGTGCTGTGGAAGTAGCGACGCCGGGAACCGGGAATGCAACGCCGCGCGGTCGCTGGAAGCAGCGCATCGGCATGCTCAGCGAGAATCGCAAGGAGGAGGGTCTCGCGCTCAACCTTTCCATCGCCGACAACGTCACGCTGCCCTGCCTCGAGCGCTTCGGCTCCGCCGGCACGCTGTCGCCCGCGAAACAAAAGACCGCCACCGCCGCGTGGATCGACAAGCTCGGTATCAAGTGCCAGGGCCCGGGCCAGCCGATCGGTGCGCTTTCCGGCGGCAACCAGCAGAAGGCCGCGTTCGCTCGTTTGCTCGAATACGACGTCGATGTCCTCTTGTTAGACGAGCCGACCCGCGGCATCGACATCGCTGCCAAGGCGCGCATCTACGAGGCGATCAACGAGGTCGTCACCGACCCGCACCGTCCGCGCGCCGTCATCATCATTTCCAGCTACCTGCCCGAACTCTTCGGCGTGTGCGACCGCATCGCCGTGATGAGCCAGGGCAAACTCACCCGTGCGGTCCCCGTCGGCCAACTCACTCCGCACGACGTCATGCTGGTCGCCACCGGCAAGGCCGCCGACTTGCCGGAGGTCGGAGGACGGAAGTCGGAAATCGCGAGCAGTCCGAACTCCGCTTGCGACCTTCCGTTCTCCGATCTCTGACCTCCGATCTCCGTCTCCCATGCGCCTCAAGTCCATCCTCACTCTCCTCGGCCCCTTCATCGCGCTGCTCGTCGTGTATGGGGTCTTTGGGTCGCAGAACCCCGCGATGTTCACCGAGGATGTCGTGCTGAACATTCTCACCCAGACCGTCATCGTCGGCATCGCGGCCATCGGCATGACGCTCATCATCATCTCGGGCGGCATTGATCTTTCCGTCGGCTCGATGATCGCGCTGTGCGGCACCGTCGGCGCGACCATGGTGACGAAGGACGTCTCACCCGTGCTCGTCTTCATGGGGACCATCGCCTTCGGCGGGTTCTGCGGGCTGATCAATGGCGGCTTGTCCACGGGGCTCAAGTTGATGCCCTTCATCGTCACGCTGGGCACCATGCAGGCTTTCCGCGGTGCCGCGAAAGTGGCGACCGATGGCACTCCCGTGAATCTTCCCTTCGACGTGACTGCCTACAAGCCGTGGCTGGGTGGCGCCGGCATCCCGTGGGGCGTGTGGCTGATGCTCGCGCTCGTAGTCCTGTTCACGCTGGTGCTGCGTTACACCCGCTTCGGTCGCCACGTCTTCGCCGTCGGCTCGAATGAAAACACCGCGACGCTCTGCGGCGTGCACGTCGCGAAGACGAAGCTCTTCGTTTACATGATCGGCGGCGCATTGGCGGGGCTGTCCGCGGTCATGAACATGGCCAAGTCTTCCCAAGGAGATCCGACCACGGCCACGGGCATGGAACTCGACATCATCGCCGCGGTGGTGATCGGCGGAGCCAGCCTGTCCGGCGGCGAGGGCACCGTGCTCGGCGCACTCATCGGAGCCTTGTTGATGACGACGATCCGCACCGGCTGCGTGCTCAATGGCATCCCGACCCCGTGGACCGAAGTCATCACCGGCGTCATCATCGTCGTCGCCGTGATCATCGACCGTCTGCGGCACCGCACGGCGTGATCTCTTGCGCGGCGGGTGCTTTCCACTTGGCGGACGGCGAGGCACGGTGAAGTTTGCTCCAGATGCCCGGCACTCCGCCCGAACCCCACGCCAAGCGCTGGCGCTTGTTCCCGCGGAATCCCGTTTATCAATTCTATGCCCGCAGCACGGCGCTCAATCACTGGTTCCGGCGGCGGGTGAGGGCACCGGGGATCGCCCTGATGATCCTGATCGTGATTTCGGCGGGTGCGGCGGCGGGAAATGCCGAGACTCCGGTGTTCCAGGCGTTTTCGCTGATCTGCGGGCTGCTGATGACGGGCCTGTTCCTGCTGCTGTTCCGCCGCGCCTCGCTCGAGGCGGTGCGCGACCTGCCAGCCCATGCCACGGCCGGGCAACCGATGACGTACCATGTCACCCTGCGCAATCTGTCCCGGAGGCCGCTGAAACGCTTCCAGCTCCAGGAGACGCCACCGGATCCACGGCCGGACGAAGAGACCTTCCGGCTGAGCGAGGAGCCCGGGGAGAAGCTGCGCAATGTGTTCGACCGTTCCTTTGCCTACTACCGCTGGAACTGGCTGTGCGAGAAGCGCTTGTTGTTCGATGGCGGGAGCAGCCCGGTCGTCGATCGGCTGGGGACGACCGGCCAGATCTCGGTGACCAAAACCCCGCGGCGTCGCGGTTTGTTACGTTTGAATGACCTGCGGGTGCTGTTGCCCGACCCGCTCGGGTTGTTCCAGCGCTGCGTGAAGGTGTCCGCCCCGCCGGCCATGTTGGCAGTGCTGCCGAAGCGCTACCCGCTCCCGCGCTTCGAGCTGCCTGGCAGCGCGCGTTTCCAGCCCGGCGGCGAGGCGACGGCCCGGCATTCTGGGGCGACCGGCGAATTCACCGGCCTCCGCGATTATCAATCGGGCGATGCATTGCGGCTGATCCACTGGAAGACCTGGGCCCGCACCGGCAAGCCGGTGGTGAAGGAGCTGGAGGACACCTTTTTCCCGCGCCACGGGCTGATCCTCGATACCTTCCCGGCGGCGGGGGACGACGCGCTGTTTGAGGACGCGGTCTCCGTCGCGGCTTCCTTTGTGGTGGCGGTGGATGCCCAGGAGTCGCTGATCGATCTGATGTTCATCGCCGGCCGCGAACGAGTGGTCACGGCGGGACAGGGGATCGCGCGCGCGGAAACCTTGTTGGAAGTGCTGGCCGGCGTCGAAAGCTCGCCGGTCGAGGACCTCGACTCGCTCGCGCGGCTGGTCCAACGCCACGCCGAAGACCTTGCGGGTTGCCTGTGTGTTTTCGCCGGCTGGTCGGACAGCCGGGCCAAGCTGCTCCACTGGCTCAACCGGATGGGCATCGAGACTTCGGCAATGGTGGTGGTAAGGGAGAAGCCGGGATCCCTGCCACGCTGTCATTTCCTACGCTCCACCGACCTGGCGGGTGACCTCATGAAGTTGCCACGGCGGCTATGAAGGCTAAGCTCCCGGAGAAGTCCTGATCTCATGTCCCCACCCCGTTTCCTGCTCGGTGCCGCGCTCCTGTTCTGGGGCGCGATGACCGAGCGTGTGGTGCCGGGTCTGGCCTGTGCGATGTTGGTCGAGGGCGCGCACTGGACACGAGTGCGCTGGAATTTCGGCGAGCGCGCGTTCCTCAATGCGTGGCGGCTGTCGGTGCTGTTCCTGCTGATGGCGATGGTGCTGGTGCTGCTGAACGGCGCACGGCTCAGCGCGATGTCGATCGTATTCACCTGGCTGCCCGTGATCCTGATTCCGCTCCAGTTCGTGCAATCCTACGGGATGTCCCGGACGACGACGCTGGCGACGTTTTCGATGATGGTCAGGCGGCGACGCGAACACGCGTTGAAATACGGGCTGCCCTTCCGCGAGATCCGTTTCGGCTTCGGCAACGTTTACCTGTGCGCCACGCTGCTGGCCTCGTGCCTCGGTTCGCGGGCGGAAATGCCGGCCTTCTATCCGCTGCTGGTGATCCTCGGTGCGTGGGGGCTGATGGCAGCCAGCGGCCGGGCATGGAAACAAGTCGGGCTGGCCTCCCTCTTCGCGGTCCTGCTGTCGGCCCTGCTGGGAGCCGGCGGTGAGATGGGGCTGATGAAGTTGTACCGCATGGTGACCACGATCGGTACGAGCGATGGCAGCTACAGCTCGGAGTATGCCCGCGAGCGCCAAACTTCGATCGGTAGCCTGGGCAGGCTGAAGCAGTCGCCGGAGATCGTATGGCGCTTGATCCCGGAGCAAGGACCGCTGCCGCGTTTGCTGCGGATTGCGTCTTACAATACCTACTACGACCAAGGCTGGCAGGCCGACCTGCTGCCTTCCGGCACTGATCCCGACATGGATGGATTCGACGAGGTCGCGGAAATCACCAACCCGGACAACTTGGAAGACCTTGAGGACAAATTCCTGATCGCGGCACCGAACCTGCCAGAGCCGAAGGTTGCTGTAGCCCGCGACCTCCCGCGCTTCCGCCTGCGCGGTGCCACCCCCTCGTCTCGGAATTTCAGCCTGCTTCCGTTGCCGGGGAACGCCGCCAGCCTCCACCAGTTCGATCCCGAGGAATTCGATCGCAATCCCTTCGGCACCTTCCGCCTCAAGCCGTCGCAGCCGGTGGCGGATGCCCGCGTGCTGTGGCATCCGGATTTCTCTCCGGAACTGCCGCCGTGGAAATCCCTGGCCAGTTCCTACGATCGCCGCCGCTTTGACCATGGCCCCCTTTCTCCGGACGCGAAGAAGCGCGTGACGGTGGAGCCGGAGCTCCAGATCCCGCCGTCCGAGGCCGCGGTGATCAAGCGCGTCGCGACGGAGCTTGGCCTGCACGACGTGCCGCTGGAGGAAAAGATCGCGCGACTGCGGCGGCACTTTGTGGCGAACTTCCAGTACACCCGCTACAACCGGACCCGCGAGGACTTCGACCCGGCGAAGCACAGCACGCTGCTCGGGAAATTCCTCACCGATACCCGCGCCGGGCACTGCGAGTTCTTCGCGACATCCGCAGCGTTGCTGCTCCGCGAGGCCGGGGTGCCGACCCGCTATGTCTCGGGCTTCATGGCGGCCGAAATCGATCCCAAGACCGGCCAAGCGCTCCTCCGTGGCATTCATGCCCACGCCTGGTGCCGGGCGTGGGACGCGGAGCTGAATCACTGGTTCGATCTCGATCTCACGCCGCCCGACTGGCTCGGCTTGGAGACCCCGCGCATGGCCCGCTTCCAAGAGCTGACCGACTGGTTCCAGCGGGTGCGGGAGGATCTGCTGGTGTGGCGCGACCAGCCCGGCCACATGATGTGGCTCACGCTTGGCCTGCTCGCCCCGCTGGTGATCGGCATGGCCTACATCGGACGGAACCTGTGGCGGTCACGCAGCCGGCTGGATGCGGAAAAGGCCCGCCGCCGCGGCGCGACCGTGGTGGCCACGGCATTGACCGCGCTCGAAAGGCCCGCCCGCAAGGTGCTGGGCGAGCGCCCGCCCGGGATGCCGCTGGCACCGTGGCTGCGCCGGCTTGCCCCGCTGCTGGCCAGTCCGGACCCGCTGGAAAAAGCGCTGGCTCTCCATCACCGGCTGCGTTTCGACGCGGGAAATACCGATTCCGGATCGGACGCGGAACTGCAGAAGCTGGTCGAGGGCCTGAAGCGGGAGCTGGGCGCCGCCAAAGGGGCGCTCCGGACTACTTCTTGATCTCGGTCTTCTCCCCGGCGCCGGGCACGTCGAGCTTGGCGGCGGTGGTCGGGGGCAGCACGGGGCCCTGTACCGGTTCCTCCGGCTTCTTCGGCTCCTCTTGCTTCGGCGCGAGGTCGCTGGTGCTGCGGATGGCCTGATAGATCAGGTTGTAATTGTGGCGCACCGCCGAGGGGAAATTGACCCGGCCCGGCTCGACGATCTTTTCACGGAGCAGCTTCGAGGAAAGGTCTGCGGTCAGGTCGGCACCGACTTTCACCGCTGCGCCCACGCCGGGGACTCCCAGGCCGACGCTGCCGCCGGTGCGGATCACGTCGCTGGAAATCGTCTTCCCTTGCAGGGCCAGATTCGACTGCGCCGAAACGATCGAGCCGTTCTTGTCGATGGTCACCTCCAGCACCGCGTGGTCGTCACTGGCCAGCCAGCCGCGGCGGTGGTCGATGCGCACCGAGGCGAAGATGCCGCCGTCGGGGGTGGGGGTGATCTCGGGCTTGTAGGTCCGGTACTCGGAGCCGGAGAGATCGTAGTCGCAGACGTTCTTCGACTTGGCATTCCAGCCGCCGAGGCTTTTGCCGAAGGCCTCGATATCGAGCGTCACGCCGGCGTGCAGCGTGGAAACGAGCGAGAGGAGCAGTGCAGTACGAATCATGGTCGGTGGCGTGGCGGAAAATACCACCGTGCAGACGGAATCCTTCAGTGAAAAATTCGAGACCGCTTCCGAAGGCCACGGGAAATGCGCAAGGCTACTACGGAAACGCGCATGCGATCGCCGCGATTCCACGGCTGTCGAAAGATTCCGGGACAGGCTCGCCGTAGCGCGTCACGCCCGACCGCCTCCGTCAAATCATGGAGATTGTTGCCCTTTTCGATCGCATTTGTCACAAGCCGTCATGATCACGAATCCCGCCTTTCTCCGCCTCGGCGTCCCCGCTCTCGTTGTTTCCCTAGGAGGCGCGTCGTTTGCCGCCGAGCCACTGGTTTCCCTGAAAAAGGGCGACCACGTCGCCATCGTCGGCAGCGGCTTGGCCGATCGCCAGCAGCACCACGCCTGGCTGGAGGCGCTGATTCATCGGGCCTATCCGGATCTGGACCTGACCGTGAGGAATCTTGGCTTCGCTTCCGACGAGGTGAACGTCCACGTCCGCTCTGCCGACGTGCCGACGACCGAGTGGTTCCTTTCGATGAAAAAGGGCGACTCGACCAAGCCCGGCAATCCGAAGGTCATTTACAAGGCGGGCACCGACTTCGGCGCGGATGTCATTTTCGCTTATTGGGGGTTCAACGAGTCCTTCCGCGGGCCTCAGGGGCTGGACGGCTTCAAGGCGGAGCTGGGGGGCTATCTCGATGCCCAGCTCGCCGCAAAATACAACGGCGAAGCCGCGCCGCGGCTGGTGCTCTTCTCGCCGATCGCCCATGAGAACCTGAAGAGCCCGGACTTTCCCGATGGTGAGGCGAACAACGCGAACCTCGCGCTTTACACGAAGGCGATGGCCGAAGTCGCGAAGGCCAAGGGCGTCCCTTTCGTGGATCTCTTAACCCCCTCGAAGGATCTCTTCGCGAAGGCGGGCTCGCCGTTGACGATCAATGGCATTCACCTCACCGAGGAGGGCGACCGGCAGCTCGCGCCGGTGCAGTTTGAGGCACTCTTCGGCAAGAAGCCGCCGTCGCCCGATGACGCGAAGGTGGAAAAGATCCGCACCGCGGTGGTCGAGAAGAACCTCGAGTGGCACCACCGCTACCGCACCGTCGATCAGTTCAACATCTTCGGCGACCGCTCGCGGATCGCTTACAAGGGCGTCACGAATGCCACCACGCTCGGCGAGGAGCTGGCGCAGCGCGACGTGAAGACCGCCAACCGCGATCAACGCGTGTGGGCGATCGCCAAGGGCGGTGACCTCAAGGTGAGCGACGACAATCTCCCCAAGGTCAACCTAGTCCCGCCGAACCGCGACGACGAGGTGCCCTACCTCGATCCCGAGGAAGCGATCAAGCACCTGAAGCTCGCGCCCGGCTGCAAGGTGGAACTCGTCGCGAGCGAGCTGTCCTTTCCCGATCTGGTCAACCCGGTGCAGATGTCCTTCGACACGAAAGGCCGGTTGTGGATCGCCGCGTGGCCGACTTATCCGGAGACCTCGCCGACCACCACGAACTTCGACAAGCTGCTGGTCTTCGACCTCGATCCCAAGACCGGCAAGGCGGCCAAGTGCACGACTTTCCTCGACGGGCTGAATTGCCCGACGGGCTTCCAGTTTTACAAGGATGGCGTGCTGCTGATGCAGTCGCCCGACCTGTGGTACGTGCGCGATACCGACGGCGACGGGAAGGCCGATACCAAGGAGCGCGTGCTGCACGGCCTGGATGCGGCGGACTCGCACCACGAGACCAACAGCATGTGCCTGGAGCCTGGCGGTGCGGTTTATCTCAGCGATGGCGTCTTCCACCGCAGCGGTGTCGAAACTTTCAGCGGCCCGGTCCGCAATACGGACGGCGCGATCTATCGCTACGAGCCGAACACCGGGAAGTTCATGCGCCATGCGTCCTACGGCTTCGCGAATCCGCACGGCCGCGTCTTCGACTATTGGGGCAATGACCTGATCACCGACGCGACCGGCAACGCGAACTACTTCGGCCCGGCGATGAGCGGCCACCTCGACGAGGGCAAGCACCCGGGCATGAAGCAATTCTGGAACCGCCCGTCGCGTCCGTGCCCCGGCACCGCCATCCTGACCAGCCGGCATTTCCCGGATGACTGGCAGGGCCTGTTCCTCAACACCAACGTCATCAGCGTGCAGGGCATCTTCCGCGCGAAGATGAGCGAGGAAGGGTCGGGCATCAAAGGTGAGACGATTCCTAATCTGATCGAGACGGACATCGCGAAGAACCCGAACTTCCGTCCCTCCGGCATCACCGTCGCGCCGGATGGCTCGCTGTATTTCATGGACTGGTCGCAGATGCTGATCGGTCACTTGCAGCACCACTTGCGCGACCCGAATCGCGACCACCAGCACGGCCGGCTTTACCGCATCACCTATCAGGGTCGTCCATTGTTAGAGCCGAAGAAGGTCGATGGCGAGCCGGTGGCGAAGCTGTTGGATCTGCTCAAGGAGCCGGAGAACGACGTCCGCATGCGTGCCAAGATCGAGCTCGGCAAACGCGACTCAAAGGAAGTCATCCGCGGCGTGAAGTCGTGGCTGAGCGTGCTGGATGAAAAGGATCCGGCCTTCGAACACCACGTGCTTGAGGCGCTGTGGGTTCACCAGTGGCACAATGTCGTGGACCTCGACCTGCTCAAGCGCGTGCTCAAGTCGCCCGATCCGCGCGCCCGTGCCCAAGCCATCCGCGTGACGGGCTACTGGCGCGACCGGGTGCCGGATGCGCTCTCGATTCTGAAGACCGCGGCAGATGACGAAGCTCCGCGCGTTCGTCTCGAAGCCGTGCGCGTGGCCAGCTACTTCCGCCAGTGGGAGGCGGCCGATGTGGCCCTCACCGCGCTCAAGCACCCGACCGACTACTATCTCGAATACTGCCTGAAGGAGACGATGCGCCAGCTCCAGCCGTGGTGGAAGGCCGCGGTCAGCGAGGGCAAGGCAATCGCCGCCGACAATCCCGCGGGCATCGAGTATGTGCTCGGCTCCGTCAGCACCGGCGATCTGGCGAAACTGCCGAAGTCACCCGTGACGCTCACCGCCCTGCTCACGCGTTCCGGCGTGCCCGCCGCGCAACGCCAGCAGGCGCTGGCGGATCTCGCCCAGCTCCGCGGGGCGAAGCCGCTGGATGTGCTGTTAGGCGCTCTCGCGGGAGGTGGCGCGGGAGTGGAGGATCTTTCCCGTCTGCTTCTCCAACAGCCTGCGGCGGACCTGAAGGCTTCCCGCTCGCCGGTGGAAAAACTCGCCGCGTCGAAGGTCGCCGCAGTGGTCCGCCAGTCGGCCATCGCCGCGATGATCATCGCCGACGGCAATACCGATGCGACTTGGACGGCGGCCATGAAGTCCCCGGGCGCGCTGGTCGATTTCCTGGAAGCCCTGCCGAAGGTCACCGATGCCGGTCTCCGTGCCAGTGCCTTCGACAAGGTGCTGCCGCTGTTGTCCTCGCTGCCTCCGGAGATGAGTGCCGCCCTTGCCAACAAGAATGGCGAGGCGCGCTACGTCCGCATCGAGTTGCCGCGCGAGGGCACGCTCACGCTTGCGGAAGTGCAGGTCTTCGCCGGCGGCCAGAACGTGGCTCTCAATGGCAGTGCCAAGCAATCGAGCACTTCTAACGATGGAGAAGCGAAGCGCGCCATCGATGGCAGAACCGACGCAGGCTACGAATCCGGCACGCAGACTCACACCGAAGAAGGCGAGGATCGTCCCTGGTGGGAAGTCGATCTCAAGAGCGGCCAGCCCGTGTCCGAAATCGCGGTGTGGAATCGCCAGGGCTTCGAGGACCGGCTCAATGGCTTCACCCTCACGGTGCTAGATGGAAATCGTCAGGAGCTTTTCAAGAAGACCGGCATTCCTGCGCCACGGCTGTCGTCGAAGATCGAGGTGCCGCACGATCCCGCCGCCGGAGTGCGCGGCGCCGCGATCCGCTCGCTGGTGACGATGAAGAAGGATCCGGCCAAGGTCTTCTCGGAGCTGGCGAAGCTCATCCAGGCGGACGAGCAAGTGCCCGCCGCGGCCAAGGCGATCTCGCAGCTTCCGCGCGATTCGTGGTCGAAGGATCTCGCCGATCCGCTGGCTGCCGCGTTGGTGACTTGGGCGAAGAAAGTGCCCGCCGACAGCCGGACGACGCAGGACTACAGCGAGGTCGTGCAGATGGCCAATGAACTTGCCTCGCTGCTTGCCCCCGACCGTGCCGCCGCCGCACGCAAGGTGCTGGCGGATCTGAAAGTGAATGTCTTCGTGATCAAGGCAGTGACCGAGCAGCTCCGCTTCGACACCACCGAGATCACCGTCGAGCCGGGCAAGCCCTTCGAGGTCATCTTCGAGAACCCCGACCTGATGCCGCACAACCTCGTCTTCGTGCAGCCCGGCACCGTGCAAGCCGTCGCCACCGCGGTGCAGGCGCAAGCCCCCGACAAGCTCGACAAGCAAGGCCGCGCCTACGTGCCGGACAACGACTCGCGCGTGCTCGGCGCCACCAAGCTGCTGGAGGCCGGCCAGAAGGAAACGCTGCGTCTCACCGCGCCCGCGAAGGAAGGAATCTATGAATTCGTCTGCACCTTCCCCGGTCACTGGTCGGTGATGCAGGGCAAGCTGGTGGTGAAGCGGCCTTGATTCACTTCTCCAGCGCATCGAGCTTCATCAAGATCTGGCGGACGATCCAGTCTCCGTATTCGCGCTCCAGCCGTGAGCCGAAGAACGAGGTGTCCGCCAGTGACTCGAAGCGAATCTCCCGGGTCCATGCCTTCTCTTCGGCATGGACCCACAGGATGGCGAGGCAAGGAAGGATGATCGCGATGGCGATGAAGGGGTGAGCCGCGCTCATCAGCACCGAGCGGTGAAGCTTTCTGGCCTGGGGGCCATTGAAGCAGCCGACCGCCTGAATGATGAGCCAGATCAGCGGGAATCCGAGCAGGCAGCCGAGCATGACCGCTGCCATTGCCAGGGCATCCGGCCACGGGCCCATGACGCGTGGCACGATCGAGGCCAGCGGCATGATTGCCAAGGCAGCGGGAAAACATAGCCGCCCCGGGTCCGGCCCGACCCATCCGAGGGCGAGCAAGGCGCCCCGGCGGCCAAGCCGCTGTCGGGCCACTTGAAGCGTCCCCAGCAGTACGGACACAGCGAATGCCACCGACTGGGCGATCCAAAGCATGAAGCCGATCTCCGAAATGCTTTCATCCCTGAATCCAAGCCACGGCATTCGGGTGGAAAACAGGTAGACGATTGCGGGCAGGATGACTCCCACGGTCAGGATCGCGAGCCGGTCGCGATGATCTAACAGGCCGGCGATCCGGGCGTCCAGCAATCCGACTTCTTTTCGTTGGATGAAAGAAGCGATGAACAGGAATCCCAATGCCAATAGGAGAAGCACAGCCATGCCATGCATCATCAACCTCTCATAAACCGCATACTCGGCGAGACGTCCTCCGCGCAGGTCAGTCTCCGACACCTTGGCAGAATCAGGGCTCCGGCGGGAGGAACTGAAAGCCATTCCCTGGACCACGAAGTTGCTGCCGAGGTTTTTGCTCAGGGCGTCGGGAGCAGGGGTAGGATCGGGTTTGAGCTTCGGATCGATTGCGCCGGTGAAGTCTTTCCACCGCTTCGCTTTCGAGGGGTCCCCGATCTCGCTCCATGTTTTTTCCATGGCGCGACCGCCACTCAGGGCCGTGGCGCGGACCATGAGGGAGTCAATGAGCTGGGTGCGCGAAACGGTGCCGAGTCTGCGGACGAACCTTCTTAACAAGTCATCGAGTGAGGCGAGCCGTTCCGAATCCGCCGCCTTGGAAGCGCCGGTCGCTGCCAGCCCGAATCCTTCGTGGTAGCTTTTCAGCTCTACCCAATTCGCCGCGGTGTCCTCCGGTTGAAGGATTGAGAAGTAAATTCCCCGGGACCACGCTGCGAAATCATCAGGTGGTGGCACCGCTGCGAGGCGAATCGAGTCGAGGCGCTTCCCGTAGTCATCCCATCGTGGCATGGACAAGGCTTCCTCAAGCAATCGCCATCCTTTTTGGAAGCCAGCCGGGTCGATCACCTGACGCTGGGGTTTGGAAGGCTTCGGGGTGGACGGAGGTGGCAGCCCTTTTTCACGCGCGGCCAGACGTTCGGCCCTGGTGATTCGTGGGGGTGGGGGAGGCTCTCCCACGGCGGATTTCACCTCTGATGCCCCCGCCAGAAGGCGGAACCAGCCATTGCCGGGATCCAATTCCTCGCCGGTCTCGACGAAATTCTCGGGCCAATTCCCGAGTTCTTTCCGATGGGCCAATGCATAGGCGTAGTAGTGGGCCGGGTCGCGGGGATGGCGCTCCCACACGCGCTTCCATTTCACTACTGGATCAAGCTCGGTGGGTTCACCGATGAGCAGGTGGAGTTGAGCGGGCGAAACCTTGCTGCCAATTTGCTTGGCGAAGGATTTATCATCATAATTGGCTCGCAGGAATAGTAACTTGGGTAAGCGCGGCACTCCCGCGTGGCTACAGCATAGGCTGCTCACGGAATTTGCGATCTCATTGACCTCCCAAATATCTGACAGCGACCCTCTGGCACCCGGGCCCGCAATCGCGAACCATGCGACCACGAACCACGTCGCGAGCAAGGCGGCTGAGAGAATCCGGTGCCTCGCCAGAAAGCCACGGCTTGTCCGGTTCATCCGGTCCGCGGCCGTGAGGGCATCGTCGCCGGTGGCCGCGCTAGGCCAGGTGGAGGCGAGGGCGACGGCTCCTTCCAACGTCTCGCGCCGCGAAGGGTCGTCCCCTAACGGGCGCATCACCGCGTCGACAAACGTGCGCTGGTCCGGCTCCAATTCCATCGTCGCTGACCTTGAATCAGCCGTGGCGTCCGAGGCAATTCCAGGAAGTGGGGAATTGCATTCACCAGACACCCACCTCTTTCGCCCACGTCTCCCAAGCCGCAGTCATCGCGGCGGCCTTCTCTTGGCTGGCTGCGGCAAGGTCGGAGAGTTCACACGGATCCTTTGCCAGATTGTAGAGTTCCCACGGCGATGCCTTGTTCTTGCGGACCAGCTTCCAATCGCCATCGCGCCATGCGGCGGCACCGAAGTGTTCCCAGCCGATGGCGCGCGAGATTCCCGCACTGCCTTTCAACGCCGGCAGCAGGGACTTGCCCGGCATTCCCTCCGGTGGCTTCGCGCCGGCGATTTCGCAGAAGGTCGGCATCACGTCGATGACGTGGCCGACGGCATCGCTTGAGGTGCCAGCTTTGATCGTGCCCGGCCAACGGATGAGGAACGGGGAGCGGATCCCGCCTTCATGGGTGTGCGACTTGTGGCGGCGGAACGGCGTGTTGGAGGCGTTGGCCCATGATTGGCCGTAGTTGTGATAGGAGTCCACCGTGCCGATTTCGCCGGCGAGGTCGGGGCGGAAGTTTTGGCCGAGCAAGCCGCCCTCGGCGCAGGCGCCATTGTCGGAAAGGAAGGCGATGACGGTCTTGTCCAGCTCGCCGGCCTTGGCGAGGTCGTCGAGGAGCACGCCGATCTCGGTATCCATGACCTCGATCATCGCGGCATAGACGGCCATCTTGCGGGCCATTTCAGCGCGTTTCGCTTCCGGAAGTTTTTCCCACTCCGCTCCATCCGGCGGGCTCAAGGGTGTGCCTGCCGGTAGCAGCCCGAGTTCGATCTGCCGCCGGTGCCTCGCCTCGCGCACCGGCTGCCAGCCATCCCGGTAGGCCGGCTCGTGCTTCTTCACGAGCTCCTCCGGGGCATGCAGTGGCCAATGCGGCGCGGTGTAGGCGAGGTAGAGGAACCACGGCTCGGCCGGGTGCTCCTTGCGATGTCCCGCCAAAAATCCGGCGGCTTCTTTGGTGAACTCGCGAGTGATGTAGCGGCCGTCGGCGGGCGGGACGATCTTCTCGCCATCGCGGGCGAAGACGCGTTCGCCCTCCTTGGTTTTGTCGATACGAAGGTCGTAGTAGTTCATCGCCCCGGAGATGAGTCCATAGGAGTGCTCGAAGCCGCGATCGATGGGCCACTGCGGACGGAATTCGCCGACGTGCCACTTTCCGGAAAGGTAGCTGTGGTAGCCGGCCGGCTTGAGCGCCTCTGCCAGCGTCGTGCAGGTGTCGTTCAGGTAGCCCTGGTAGGGGCCTTTTTCGTTCCCCGGCTTCTCGACGACCATGGCCCCGATGCCGGCTTGGTGCGGATAGAAGCCGGTCAGCAGCGCGGCGCGGCTCGGGCAGCAGCGGGCGGCATTATAGAACTGGCGGAACTTCATTCCCTCCGCTGCCAGCCGGTCGAGATTCGGCGTCGCGATTTCCGAACCGTGGCAGCCGAGGTCCGACCAGCCGAGATCGTCCGCCAGGATGACCAGGAGGTTGGGATTCTCTGCCGCGGTGGCGGTCATGGCGGCGAGGAGCCAGACGAGGATCGGGGGCTTCATTTCCGCAAAGCTAGAGGCCGGGGAGGGGGCTTGTCCGGCCCGCAATCGGGGGATCCGGTGGAAAAACCCGGGCATTGACAGGTCCGGCTGCGGCACGTAGGGAATCGGCCCCGCGCTGAAAGCGTCACGGCGGAGTAGCCAAGTGGTAAGGCATCGGTTTGCAAAACCGCTATTCGAGGGTTCGATTCCCTCCTCCGCCTCCATCATCTTCAGTCACTTATGGAGGGTGATGCCTAACGGAAAGATTGTCCGGTGCATTAATGTCGCACTAATCCGCCCGCAGTGAGGAGTGGCGTTGGGCCCGCCCGCGGTCCTGCACCTAATTACATCGAGCGTGCAACGTGATCTCCCACCGCTCGCTGGGGCCAGAGCGGAATCCGTTAGCCTGTTGAACTGCCGTGGTGCTCGACGCCCTCCCCGCCAGTGTCCCTGTCAGCCTGCTAGGAAAGACCGGCTAGCTTGGCTGGGATTCCCCTTGCAGTGGCCCATGAAGGGCAAGATGCCGATGCTCACCGAAGCCCGCCGCGTCGAAGGTGGGCGGCTCTTGGGTCTCATGTCAGTCGGTGTAGAGGGGACGGTATTAGAGGCTGTCTTAAAAATCATCTCCGCGGATTTTAATCTGTACTAGTTAGGTCAGGTATTGGAGAAGCTCGGGATGCCAGATTACCCGAGCAGCTTGACC